>JBEBGB010000040.1:0-18593 GCA_040081675.1 Vicinamibacterales bacterium | reverse complement strand
CCCCTCGTTCCGACCCCCGGCCACACTCACGCCACCCGCCGGCCACTCCTGCGCACAGTCGCAGCAATCGCCGCAACTATCGCTTCGCTTCCAGCGCTCGCCTCTGCGCAGGGCGTCTCCCCATGGGAGCGTGCTGCCCAGAACCTCGAACTCTCTTTCACAGGTCCGCTCGCTCGCTCCATGGCCCTGGTCGCCATCGTCATCGGCGGCCTGATGTTCATGTATGGAGAGGGTGGTGCTAAACGCCAGATCAGCGGCATCGTGTTCGGCGGCGGCCTTGCGCTCTTCGCCGCCCAGTTCCTTGCCTGGCTCTTCTGACGTCATCCAGAGTGAGGCAATCCCGAGGACGCAACGTCCGCATCGGTTCGCCACTCTGCCACGGTGCTCGCCGGCGTCAAGGGATGGCAGACCCGTAATCCACCCTTGACCCCGCCTGCGCGCCGTGCCCCTCACGCATTTACCGATGCTCCGCTAATAGCAGTCCGTCTCTGGACCGGTGAGTAGCGCCGGCCGAGCGCCCGGCCGCATGCGGAAGTCAGGCGAGAGTGTGTGACGGGTGACTCCGAGGGAACTCGCTCTGCCCATGCGTCGCTGCCCTCCACACGCGAGCGGGAAGCCGACGATGCATGTGTGACGGGTGACGCCGGCAGGGGACCCCGCCGCGCGCACGCCAGGAGCACGGCGGGGTAGCCGGCGGCAGGACCCGTCACGCACTCCGTCCGTTCCGCGACAGGACCCGCGTTCGCGGAGTAGCAACCGGTGATGGGCGACGGGGAAGCCCGCAGCCCCAACTTCTAGGAGAACTCGCGATGTCACCGCCACCCATGCGCCCCGTCTACCGCTCCCTCTACCGCCCCCTGACACTCTGCGGCGTCGAGCGCCGGCTCTTCTTCCTCGCCCTCCTCGTCGGCGTCGCCGCCTTCAATCTCTTCTTCAGCCTCCTCGCCGGCTGCCTCCTCTTCGTCGCCATCTACCTCGCCGCCTGGTGGAGCCATGCGCACGACCCCAGGTTCCTCGAGATTCTCCTGCGCACCAGCCAGCGGCGCACCCGATATGACGCCGCCAAACACGTGCCCTTCTCTATTTCTCTCCGATCCACTCCATGATGAAACTCTCCAGACTCCTCAAAGACCACGCTGACGCCGGTGCCCTCAACGAGCAGCTCGCCGTCTGGGGCTTCATTGACGACACAACGTTTCTCACCAAGGGCGGCGCCGTTGGCACCGCCCTCCGACTATGTCCTGTAGACGACGCCTGCCTTGAGGCCGACGCCAGAGAGGTCGTCGCGCGTCGGTTCGCGCAGGCCCTCAAGCACCTCGACCAGAGCTATCGCCTCTACACCTACCTCGTGAAACGTCCCGCGAACATCGCACACCCCACCGCGCCGAAGAACCCGGCCGCTCGTGCGGCCTTCGACCGCAGACGAGCGCACTTCGAGCAGCAGCGCCACGCCTTCTTCTCCTACGAGCTCGTTCTCGTTCTGCTGTACGAAGGTTGGAGCGGGTCTGGAGGCGCTAACCCACTCGCGGTGCTGCGCGAGCGCTTCTCCGTGCGCCGGACCATGACCTTGCTCGAGACTCAGATCAATCGAGCAAGCGCGCAGCTGAACACCAAGGCGCAGACGCTCGTGGCTCAACTCAACGACACGCTGCACCCCACCCCGCTCACCAAGGCCGAAGTGTTCGCGTTCCTGCGGGGTCTCGCCAACCCCGCCCCCCACAAGTCAGAAGGCGTATCCCTCAAGTACGACACCCACCTCGACTACTTCGTTGCGGACTCAACCATCGAGTGCGCGCGTGACACCCTCCTCGTGGACGACTACCACGTGAAGGTCGTCACCATGAAGGAGCCCCCCGCGCGCACATATCCCCAGGTGCTCGCGGACCTGCTCGCCATTCCCAGCCGGTTCGTTGCCTGTCTCGAGTGGCAGCGCATCCCCAACACTGCTGTTCGCCGCGACCTCCACGCCCGTCGTCGTCACTTCTTCAATAAGAAGGTATCGCTCGTCAACTACCTCAACACCGAAACGCGCCCTGAGGAGATGCTGCAAGACGACTCCGCCCAGGCGATCGTCAGCGAGCTCGGCCAGGCCCTCACGGACCTCGAGGTCAACGGCCACGCCTTCGGCGCGTGCTCCCTGTCCGTGGTGTTGATTGATCAGGATCGACGAAGGCTCGACCAGAGCACCGCAGCCTGTACCAAGGCGTTTGCCACGCACGACGGCGCCGTCTTCGAAGAGAGCTACAACCTGCTCAACGCGTGGCTGGCGACCATGCCCGGCAATAATGCCCACAACCTTCGTCGCCTCGTGCTGTCACATGAGAACGTGGCCGATCTGGCTCCGCTCTTCGCACCCCAGAGAGGGGCGCCCAACGATCCCCACCTCGCTGGCACCTGCCTCGCCGTCCTCGAAGCCGAGCATCACGCGCCGTATCACTGGAATCTCCATTACGGCGACGTCGGTCACGCGCTCGTCCTCGGGGCGACCGGAGCAGGGAAGTCGTTCCTCATGAACTTCTTGCTGACGCAGGCGCAGCAGTACGCGCCCACTACCTTCATCTTCGACCTAGGCGGCAGCTATGACTCCGTAACGCGGGCTCTCGGTGGCAGCGTCTGGCGTTTCGACGCGCGTCAGCGACGCGTGGCCATCAATCCCTTCAGCCTCACACCAACAGCTGAGAACCTCCACTTCCTGCAGGACTTCGTCAAAGTCCTCATGCGTGTCGGCGGCACCAGCCTCGAGATCACAGCGCGCGATGACCGTGAGATCAGCGATGGCGTGGCGAGCCTCTATGTCATGCATCCCGCGCAGCGTCGCCTCTCGACACTGGCGCGCACCCTCCCGCGCCACCTCGCCGAGCACCTCCATCGCTGGACCGCCGACGAGCTCTACGCACCCCTCTTCGATGCCGTCACCGACACCCTCACCTTCGGCGCACTCCAGTGCTTTGACTTTCAGGGCCTAGAGGATCATCCCCTCGTCCTCGAGCCGCTGCTCTTCTATGTCCTGCACCGTGCCAACGACGCCATCCGCCGAGATGCCGACGGCCCGCGCCCCTTTACCCTTTTTCTTCTCGACGAAGCCTGGCGTTTCGCCAAAGACCCCACCGTCAAGAACTACATCGTCGAGGCATTGAAGACTTGGAGGAAACACAACGCCGCGCTCCTCCTCGCCACCCAGAGCGACCAGGACCTCGTCGCGCCAGACCTGCTCCGCGCCGTGCTCGACAATTGCCCCACCAAGGCTTTCCTCGCCAACCCCGGCATCGACCTCGCACACGCCCGCGAACGCTTCCACCTCACCGAACGCGAAGCTCGCCGCATCGCCGACCTCCGCCCGCGAGAACAACTACTTCTCAAGCGCCCCGATCTGTCGACCGTCCTTTCCCTACGCGTCGACCCCGAATCCACCGCCTTGTTCTCGAGGGGATCGACCGGACGGGACTATCAACCGTGACATTCGTTGGAGCAAGTGTCAGCCGACGAAGCGAGGCGGTCTCGGGGTCAGCGGGTGCGAATCCCACCCTCTCCGCCATCAACTAAGTTCAATAGCTTCAACAAGAAAGCTAGCTCTGTCTCAAGACGCGTACGAGTCTTGCACGTGACGGCTTCGGAAGCTGGTGAGGCGACCATGGGAGCTGCTCCCCTGCAGCCGTTGCCGCGTAGCCCTCGTCCGCCTCCGTCGAGTGATCCGCCAAATGGGACGAAAAATAGGCGAATGACCTAGCCTGTCATTGCTCTCCCAGACTATGACGGGAGCGGCTTGGCAGCGGAAGAAGGGAACCCTGCTGTCGGACGGTTGCCACCCGATGAGATAGTAGGTCGTCGCAAGATTGGTTCGAGATCCACCGGCGCACGTTCAGTAGACCAACTCATGCTTTTTGCAGAGGGAAACGGGTCTTGGGTACCTGTTCCAGCGTGGGCCCAATTCCTGATCAGGCTAGGGCACGCCTCGCTGGCGGAATCTGAGGGCGCCCGCAGAATCTCAATCGTCTCGATGCCCTGTGACTCAGCCGGAGCGGGGCTGGTGGCCCTTGGCGCCCTGCGATATCGACTCTCGCTGCAGGAAGGCAGCGACTTGCAGTCCCATTTTCAGCGGCTCATGGCGCTCGCCGCGGCGGGAAGCGACACCATCGTGCGTGACTTGGCAACGAGGAAGCGCTATCGGTTGCTGCGGCCACGCGGAGACGAAACCGTGTGGGTAGAGCAGGAGATCCCCGCGGGGCGAACGGGTTGGGACCGCAACGGCCCACCACGGGTACGGGTACTCCCGGAGAATTCAGACGGGTGGTATCTGGATGGGGAGGCGCCCGTTCAGACGCTTGCTGGCAACGAAGTTCCCTATGGCCCTTTGTACAGCGCCGTCTTGCCGGACACTCCCGAGGTCATGCCTCCCAACCTTCGACGGTCGGACTCCGTGATCTGCCTCGCCGGTCGAGCTGCTGGCGAGACGGCCTCGCAGGCAGCAGCGGCTGCAGCGCGCTTCAGGCTCAATGATCAAGAGGTCGATCTCAGTCGTCTGCTCACGATCCACAGCTGGTCGCCAGGCACCGTGTCCCGCGCGGTTTTCTTCAACCCTCGTACGGGTCATTGCGACCGCAACGCCGCGCCTTCGCGTCTGGTCGTGGCGGATGGCGACGCGACCCTCCTCAAAGTGATTGACGAGTTCAGTGACAGTGACGTAGTCGGGGTTGTACACCGTTCCGTTGAGCGCGACAGAGCTGACGCGATGGGCGTCAAGATAGCAGGCCTGAGGCAGTGGTACTCGAGCGACAGTCAATTCGCTGAACAACTCGGGCCACAGCCTCGGGGCATTGCGGTTCTGACACTGAGGCGCGCGTAGCGATGGGAGTCACCGCATCCGAAGTCTTCGTGTTTATCGAGCAGCATCCCACGTGCTTGATCGAGAAGCATGAGATCTCGTCGACATACTTCGGCGCCGTTCGCCAGAGTGTCCGAGGGCTAGTCGCGAAGCTGGCAGAACTTGACGACGACACGGCTCACGAGATTTCCGAGAGCCTCCGCATGCTCCTATCGGAGTGCCTGACCGTTCCCGTTTCCTTCGAGGCCTTGGCCGCGTCGCTCAGGCTCCTTGGCGATCCGCCACAGGCCGAAGCCCGTTGGGGACGGCAGGTTCGACTTGACTACGACGATGCCATCGCGGCGGCTGAACTGACCGCCCTCGACGAGAACCCAATTCGCGTCACTCTCCGCACTCTGATTGGAGATCTTCGGCGCTCGGAGCACAGGTTCCGGATCTACTGCCACCGTCGTGCACGGGCACACTTCAAGTCGCTCTTTGCCGACGAGAGCGAGGAAGCCCTTTCCGATGAGCACTTTCTCACCTCCGTCAGTGAATACCGAGACGTCCAGCCATTCGACGTGCTCGTCAAGGTGGGTCCGTTGCGCTCGAGGGGCTGGGGCTCGGCGCCGGACGCGATCCTGAACGCGCCGCGATTCGGACGATTGATTCAGGTTGTCTGGATCGGGTGCGCCGATGAAGCCGACTTCGGCCTCGACCCGATAGCCCCTGCAGTTGTTGACGCACCGGAGGGTCGGGACAGTAGGCCCGGGAACGCGGTGCTTTGGGCACGCGAGACCGTGAGTTCCGGTGACGATCCATTGGACAGGTCAGGTGGTGGGTCGATCGACGAACTCGTGCTCTTCCAGAACCGGGCCGTCCTTCCGGACCTGCGGCGGGCCATCCTTGTCCAGGTGGATGACGCTCATGGGATTCTCTATCCTCCACTGTCTCAGGTGGCCAGCTTCGATCCGGCCCTTTCTGGTGACGATTCGGTCGGATACCGACAGCCTGGCGTCTCTCTCGTTGATGGCATGTACGTCCTCTGGCCTCTTCTCGAAGATCCCGACCTGGGCAGCTTAAGGGCAGGTGACGGGTCCTACAGCCGCATCTGGAAGGCCCGGCTGCGCGAGGAGCACAGACACGATCCGAATGGCCTGGTGGGCCGCCTCCTGGAGGCAGGTCTGGATCTCCATCACCTCCGCTCCGCGGTGAGAAACTGGTGGCGGCCGCCGTCAACGGTCATCCACGCACCCCAACAGAGGAAGCACTTCGAGATCCTCGTCCGCGTGCTGGGGCTGGATCATGATCCGTCGGCCTCTCAGCGAGCAAAGAGGCGCCCGTGGTGGCAGTACGCGTGGACTGAAATTGGGCGATCTCGAGGCGAAGCCATTCAGACCGGCATGCAGGAGCACGAAATTGTCGATGAACAGCTCTTCGCGCTTCTGAGGGAGCTACAGCCGACGATTCGAGCCAGTGCCGCGGGCGGGCAGGTCTTCGACGTTGAGCTTCCACCGGGCAGGGCCCTGGCTGGTGTCGTTCGCTTCTACCCTGTCTGCTCCGTTGACGAAGGGTTTGCCGTGCCAGATACCCTGCTCAAGGCCTTGTGCGACTTGGCTACCGTCGAGCAATGGCGCGTCTGATTCCATCGGTCACGGACGACCACACATCTCCGGGTGAGCGAGCAGTCTTCAATCTGCTGGCCGCCGGGCCGGATGACTGGGTGGCGCTGCACTCGCTCGACCTTGCGCCCTGGAATCGCGGGTTGCGAACAGAAATCGACTTTGTCGTGATCGTCCCTGACACCGGGTTGCTGTGCGTCGAGGTCAAGTCACACGAGACGATCGCGTTCAAAGACGACCGTTGGCATCCCGCAGAGATCCGGCGTTCTCCGTTCAAGCAGGCTGCCGACGCTCGGCATACGTTGTTCCGCAGGTTGCGGGACGTGGCGCCTCAGTTCAGGCACGTGCCGGTGGTTCACTGCTGCATCTTCTCGAGAGCGCGGTTCGAGTTGCATCCAAACCTGTCGGTTCAACCTTGGGAGCTGCTGGATGTGAACGCCTTTGGCGCATTTCGCACGGGCGCAGAGTTCTGCGCGGATCTCCGAACGCGCATGCGCCTCAGCATCGAGACCGATCAGAATCTTGAACCGATGCCGGTTCGCCTGTCTCGCCCCCAGGTCGAGGCGATCATCGGCGCATGCTTGCCCGTTCAAAGGAACCGGCCAACCGTGCGCGACGAGATTGCGCGGCGGGAGCGTGACGTCGAACGCATTCTGAGGGACCAACAGAAGCCAATCCTGGAACTAGTCGACTCGAACGCTCGCGTCGTGGTCAATGGCGGAGCCGGGACTGGCAAGACACTGATTGCGATGGAGGTCGCGCGTCGAGCGGCAGACCGTGGGCGAAGGGTCGCGTTGCTCTGCTTCAATCAGCTTGTTGGGGACTGGATGGCCCGCCAATGTGGGCGCGATGCTGCCGTTGGCCCCAGCTTGATCGTTGGAAGAGCAATCCGAGTAATGGCGGAATTGAGCGACGTTCAACTTCCGGCTGCGCCAAGCGCGCTGTTCTGGGACGACGAACTGCCGGCGCTGCTTGAGGAACGGCTGACCGATCCGGAGTTTGAAGCCATCGCGAGCTTTGACTATCTTGTCCTCGACGAAGCGCAGGATCTCCTCGCGCGACCTCGCCTCTGGGAATGCCTAGCGAGGTTTCTGCACGGAGGCGTCGCGCGTGGAACATTCGTGTTGTTCGGCGACTTCGACAATCAGGTTCTTGGCGAGCGAGACGCGATGAATCACACCATGGAATCCATTCGCGAGTCAGCCGCTCCGGCGTTCTATCGGCTGACGGAGAACTGTCGCAACTACAGGATCATCGGAGAGTCCGCGGTGCGGCTCAGCGGGTTCGGAAGGACTGTCTACACTGGCTACTTGCGCTCCGGTGGAGGCATTCACAACTACGACATCTCCTTCTATGCCGACAACCGAGAGCAGGAAGGCATGCTCGGACGACTGTTGCGCGACTTCAAGGCTCAGGGTTACCGTCCCGGGGAGATCAGCGTATTGTCCTTCTGCGCACCCCAGGAATCAGTCGCGGCGAAGCTGGCGATGCAGGGATTCAGGCTGCGACCAGCGTGGCAGCAGGCAGTCGATTCCATCGGGTATACCTCGGTGCAGGCGTTCAAAGGGATGGAGAACAAGGTCGTGATCCTGACCGACGTCGTTCTCGGTGCTCCAGACTTTCACCGAGATCTCTTCTACACTGGCCTGACCCGGGCGTGCGAGACAGTGCGTGTTCTGTGCAGCACGACATCCAAGGACGCTCTGAATGACTGGCTGACCAGGAAGGCCTCCGAATGAGGGAGAGATCGCAGACCATCGACTGGATTCGTGGGGAGCTTGTCGGCCCGTCGCGGCCACTGACCGATCCGACGCTTGTCGAGATTGTCGACAAGGTGTTTATCGACCCGGAACGGCTTCGCAACGGGCCGGTCGGGTGGCGGCCGGAACCCGAAGGGCAGGTCGAGGAGATTCTGTACTTTCAGCGTGAGACGGCGCACCGCAAGTATGGCGCGGGCCTTCTGCACCCAGGTCCAGCAGTTCAGCTGCCAGCGCCTCCGTCCGACCAGGCAGTGCAGGCGTCTGACACGCTTGGAATAGAGGCCGACACCAACGAATTCGAGGACGAGGTCGTGGTGGAGGAGGTGACGGAGCAGGCAGGGGCGGACGGAGACCTGGCAGACTCGTCCGACGAGTTCGAGGTCACGAGTCCCGATATCCGTCACCCGTCGACGTTGGGCGTTTCGTTCTGCGTGCGCCTTGGACCAGACGACGGGATCCTCGTCAACCTGCCCAGAGCGAGACGGTTCACGTGGCAGACCGCCGAGAGCCTTGATTTCCCGCTGAACGGCCGCTATGAGGCGTGCACTCGACGCTGGACTGACGACGCTGGCTTGGTGAAAGAGGCTCCCATCTGGCGGCGGCTCCCCGCGGTGCTGCCCGGGACGTCCGTCGCCATCAATCGGCACGACTTGGCCAATGGTCAGGTCGTGCGGCGAGATATCACAATGCCGGATGGCTCGCCAATCAGCCTTCGCGTAGAGGTGTTTCCTCGCCAAGTGTCTGGCCAGCAGAATGTGTGGCTCTTGACCGTGGTGCTGCGAAACTCCAGCCTGGCAACCCAGGCTCCTCACGAGGCGACACTCTATCAGACGTACTTTGAAGTGCGGCCTCTGAGAGGCGAGTTTCAGAAGTACCCGGAGAGCCAACGCCCCTTTGGTGAGCTCGATCCCGAGGAACAATCGCTGACGCTGCTCTACCGTGAATCGGCCACGTGGGGCATTGGACACGGTTGCGCGGCAGGCTGGGATACCGAACCAGGACAGTCGCCGGAGGTGATCTACGCCGATGTCATGCCCGCGGTGCAGCTGCCGAGCATGACACCTGACATCAGTGATGACGATGGAACACAGATTCAACTGTCCATGAGGGCGTTGGCTGACCTGCCTGACGGTGGCAACGGGGCGGCGTGGGACACGCTCGAGAGGGTCGCCGAAGCGTACCGGCAGTGGATCAATCGGCAGCAACTAGAAGTGGTTGGTCTGCCCGAGCATCTGAGGCCTGTGGCCAGCAGGCACATCGATGGTGCACAGGCGTGCCTCGCACGCATTCGAGGCGGCATCACACTTCTCAGGTCCGATGAGCGAGTGCGTAGGGCTTTTCGACTGGCGAACCTCGCGATGCTCCTGCAGCAGATCGCGACCAAGCAGCTGAATAGGCGCGGGCTTCGGTGGGACCACACCCGTGGCGTGCCAGTTCCTGATGGAGCGCACCGGTCGCCTTGGGATGTGCTGTCACAGAATCAGGCCAAGCCCGAGCTTGGCTCGTGGCGAGCCTTCCAGATTGCGTTCCTGTTGATGTCACTTGCCGGGACAAGCACGGATGACTCCGCTGACCGGGAGGTCGTCGATCTCATTTGGTTCCCGACTGGTGGCGGCAAAACGGAAGCGTACCTCGGCGTGATGGCGTTCTACATGTTCCACCAGCGGCTGCTGACTGGCGCGGGCGAACTTCCCGCTCGCGATGGCACGAATGTGCTGATGCGGTACACGCTGAGAATGCTGACGACGCAACAGTTTCAACGGGCTGCGAGCTTGATCTGTGCGATGGAGTTTCTCCGCCGCCAACCAGGGCAGCATGGCATTGCCGACATCGCTGGTCGCCGCTTCTCACTCGGCCTCTGGATCGGCGGCAGTGGTTCGCCGAACAAGATTGCGCAGGCGAGGACCGACCTCGGGGCCTACCGCCAGGACCGAATATCAGGGAACCCGCTGGTCTTGACCGAGTGTCCGTGGTGCCGCTCGGAGATTGGCAGATTTGACGGTGCGAAGCCTGCTGGCGTGGCCCAGGGACAATGGCGGGCGCTTCGAGTGAGGGGCATTCAGGACCATGCTGCGGAGGGTCCTCTCCTGTTGTGCTCGGACAGACACTGTACCTACGGAGGCGAACACTGGCAGGAGTGGCTTCCCGTTGAGGTGATTGACGAGAGAATCTACAACAACCCTCCCTCCCTCGTCATCGCAACCGCAGACAAGTTCGCGATGGTCGCGTTTCGGCCAGACGCGGGTGCGATATTCGGCCGCGGCTTTCTTGCCGGTGAAAGTCGACAGCTGAACCGGCCCCCAGGGCTGATTATTCAAGATGAGTTGCACCTCATCTCTGGCCCTCTGGGAACTGTCTACGGGCTCTATGAGGGCGTGTTTGAGCGCCTGTGTTCTGTGCGTGCCAACGGTTCTTGGATAAAGCCGAAGTTGATCGCGTCAACTGCGACGATCCGGGGCGCAGCCGACCAGACCCTGGCGCTTTTCGCTCGACCTCACACTCAACTCTTCCCGAGCCCTGGTCTGCTGATGGGCGATTCGTTCTTCGGCAAGTACGCGCGCGATGCGGACGGCCGTCTCCTACCGGGCCGGCTCTATCTAGGCATTCATGCCAACGACTACGGGTCTGTGCTCACGACCCAGGTCAGAGCATTCTCGTCAGCCTTGTTCCGGCCGCACACCTTTGACCAAGCGCATCGAGATCCATGGTGGTCGCTGCTCGTCTTCTACAACAGTATCCGAGAGCTCGGGGGGGCGAAGACCCTGTTTGACTCGGACATTCGGTCCCGGCTCAAGTTCATCTTCAACCGGGAAAACTTCGGCCCTCAGGACCGTCGTAACCTGAGGATTGTCGAAGAGTTAACGAGCAGGCTGTCGCAAGCCGAAATCGTCGGGATGATGGACCGCTTGGCCACGCCGTACGCTGAAGTGGAGAACAAAGCCCTTGACGTGTGTTTGGCGTCCAATATCATCGAAGTCGGCGTGGACATCGACCGCCTCTCGCTGATGGGAGTCGTTGGACAGCCGAAGACGACGGCGCAGTATATCCAGGTGACCGGCAGAGTGGGCCGCAAGTGGTGGGAGCGCGCGGGGCTGATCGTGACGATCTACAACCCGTCGAAAAGCAGGGACCGGTCGCACTTCGAACAGTTTCACAGCTACCACAGGCGGCTGTATGAGCGTGTTGAGCCGACCTCGGCAACACCATTCGCCTTGTCTGCCATTCAGCGAGCTCTCCCTGGAGCGCTCATCGCGTGGGCGAGACAGCACAGCAACGCATCCGTTCGAAACTATGCAGCGTACGACTCGGCTCTTGAGTCTGGGTATGCCCTGCTCCGGCAGCGGTGCGAACTGGTGCAGTCTGCGGAAGATCAGGGGAGGTCACTGCAAGAACTCGAGCGTGTCAGCCAGGAGCTGCAAACCAAGTGGGGACAGAATCCTCAAGAGTGGGAGGCGTTCCCTCCGTCAGTCAATGGTGAGTACTTGATGTTGTGGCCGGGACAGTTCTCGACGCTCGTTCAGAAGCAGCGCGGAGTCCTTGTGCCGAGCAGCATGCGGCAGGTCGATGGAAGTGCGGAGTTGACGATCACCCAGGGCTACTCTGTGGTGGCGCCACCCGCCAATCCGCAGGTCTGAGGACATGGCGCACAAACAGATCCGTATCGGTCAGATTATTGCGCCCTTCGGGCCGGGAAGCATCTACACAGACCGGCGCGGTACGCCGCATGTAGTCTGCGGGTTGGACCATTGGTTCAAGCGATGGGATCAGACGCAGGGTCTGGTCCCATGCCAGGATCCCGGGGAGTTTCAGCGGTTCGAGCCACGTCTTGCAGCGTTGCTGCGAGTCGACCGATTCTGCGCACCTCCTGACTATCGCGCCACCCGCATGGGTGAGACCCCGCCGCCGAACGCCCAGTTGTTCACGCCGGCCCTTCGCTTCCCGCGGTGGTACCGCCACACACGAACTGGGGACATGCGAAGGTTCAATCTCAACTCTCAGCGGATTGATCCCGCGCCGGGAGGTGGTCGGTGGATGCCAGTGCGCTTCATCGCTGTGTGTGCGGCAGGTCACCTGTGCGAGTTCCCGTGGAAAGAGTGGATCGGCTGTCAGTGTGCAGGCGACGGTACTCTCATCCTGACCGATCGAGGCGGGTCTGAGCTCACAAGTATTCGAGTGGAGTGTCGGAGCTGTCCGCAGGGCTCAAGTGGTCGGCAGGGCAAGTCTCTGTCGGGCACCACTGTCAAACCGGATGAGAGTCAGGGCGAGCGAAGCGCCTTGCAGGCCGCTGGGATAGGGTGTCCAGGTGATCGTCCGTGGCTTGGCGAGGGCGCTAATGAAACCTGCAATCGCCCGCTGGTGGGCGCCCTGATCAACCAGACGAACATCTATTTTCCTCGCACAATCTCTGCGATCCTCCTGCCAGACCTGCAAGAGCAGGACGACACCGTCACACAGGTCCGAAACGAGATCGAACAGGATCCAGGAACGTGCGGGATTGCCAGGACCCTCTGGAACATGAACAACCGGGTCGGCGCGGTCGCGTTGGTGGCCGCGTCGTTGCAGGTCCGCGGCATTGTCAGGTCGCACGAGCAAGTCGAGCGCGCGTTGGGGAGCCTGCTGGTGCACCCTGGCGCGGTCCTCGCGGGAGGAGACCAGCCCGCCGACCCAGAGTCCGAGATGCGCATGTTTCGCAGGGCTGAGTTCAACGTTATCCGGGCCGAAGTGAACGATGCAGCAGGGATACCGAATCTGAGGGTCATACCCTCCCACGTCCCGGCGGACTTGGCGCCCTGGCTCTCAAAGGTGAACCTGGTCGAGCGGTTACGCGAGACGAGAGTCTTCTACGGGTTCGACCGCCTGGAGCCAAATCCTCAGCCTCTCGCCGGAATGCCCGATACGGCGATGACCCAGTTGTTTCGGACTCCGCCTGGCCAGCCGCAGGAGAGATGGTTGCCTGCGACTGAGGTGTTCGGCGAGGGCATCTACATCGAGCTGAGCGAGGAGAGCATCTCCGCATGGCAAGTAGAACATGAGGAGTGGATCAAACATCGCTTGGACGACGCGTTCATAGCGCGCCTCGCCAATGTATTTCAAACGCTGCCGCCCCTTGGCCCAGCTACGTGGGACTGGGCCTCTCGCTATCTTCTCGTGCACAGCGTGGCGCACATACTGATCAACCAGTTCGTGTTCGAGTGCGGTTACAGTACAGCGTCACTCAGAGAGCGACTCTATGTGTCGGAAGATGCCAATGCGCCGATGGCAGGATTTCTGATCTACACGGCGGCTGGAGACTCCGAAGGCACGCTTGGCGGGCTCGTGCGCCTGGGCAGGCCAGAGCGGCTGGGCTCGGTGGTGCGTCGGGCGCTCAGTCGCGCGTCCTGGTGTTCGGCGGATCCTGTGTGCTCTGAGAATCTCGGTGGACAAGGATCGCGCCTCGCGAACCTTGCTGCCTGCCATGCATGCACCCTGCTGCCGGAGACATCCTGCGAAACCATCAATCAGGGCCTTGATCGAGCAATGATCGTCGGGACACCTGGCGACCGGGTTCCAGGCTGGATGGCCGTTCTACTGACGCAGGCATTTACCTTGGAATGAACCGACTCGTCCAAGACATCGCGGGGCAGAGACTTCTGTGGTCAGGCCGTTTGAGCGTGCGCCGTTGCGGCGAGTGCTGACCGGCGGAGGGTCGACAGCAGTTTGCGTGCGACCGCAAGAGCCAGCAGTGGGGGCACGGCATTTCCGATCTGTCTGAACGCCGCGTTCATCTGGCCACAGAACCGAAATCCGTCAGGGAATGACTGCAATCGGGCAGCTTCGCGAACCGAGATCGTGCGCCGCTGGCGACCGTCGTAGTGGATGTGGGAATACGTGTCCTTGCCCATATGCGCCGTCAGCGTTCTCACCGGAAGATCAGGATCAAGTTTCCACCATTTGTTGGGGAACTTGCTTGGGTCATACGGTGGAATCATCGCTTTCCGCAGTTCATGGTGCTCTTCCGAATCAGGCCTGAGACGAAGACCGAGCGCCTGGAGACGCGCTTCAAAGAGAGCTTCCGCGACCTCCAGTGCTCGCGGATAGTCAGCACCATGGGGCATGTCTCTGAAGATCGGAAAATCACGCGGCGTCAGACGGACGACATGGCCGTCGGTGTCGGCGTACTCCCGAAAGCCTGGCCACTCACGCATGAGCGTCGAATACGCCGTAGGGGCAGTCACAGAGCGATAGGCGAGCCGCTCTGACACTCGTCGCCTTCGCATGGCGCGAGGGTCGGACCAGGGCTCCGAGATGAAGGGCAGGTCGCTCAGGGCGGCGCGGGCGGCGATCGCCTCAGGAAGAGCGTTGCTCGGCTCAGAGATCGGATGGAAGTAGCGACTGTCTGGCGGCACGTGCTTGAGGGCCACACGGCGACTACCTTCGTAGCCCCTGGGGAGCGAAGCGTGGTGTGTTGGTCGAGGAAACGCCACAGCGGCTCCCAGGCTTCTATGTACCGCGATCAGAAAGAGGCGCTCGCGAATCTGCGGCACGCCAAAAAACGCAGCGTTCAAGAGCGTGTACCCACTGTCGTATCCGAGGTCGGCGAGGGTGTGACTGATCTCCTCAGGCACGTTATGCCCACCGAAGTTCAGAATGTCCGGTACGTTCTCCAGAACGATCGCCAAGGGCGCAGTGAGCCGGACATACTCGAGAAAACGGCGGTACAGCGTCGCGCGCGGGTCATTCTTGAAGGCCCTGTCGTCGCCTGAGATCGATCGGAGCTTCGAGCGACCGATCCGGGCAAACGCCTGGCATGGGAGCCCCGCTGCGAGGACGTCAAACGCATCGGAGGGCTTGGCGCCTGGCTCAAACAGCTCGACGACGTCTGCGGGCGACCTCGTGGTCATGTCAAGGGGGCGAGACCAGATGGCATGCGCCGCCGACGGCGCAAAATTCTCAGCGAATGTCGCAACCGCCGTGGGGTCGCTCTCGACGTGAGCGGAAAGGGTGTAGCCGGCGCGATGAAAGCCAAGCGACATTCCGCCGCAGCCCGAGCACAATTCGAGCAAGCGGGGCGTCCCCCCATCGGCGAGCCGGCGAAGTTTGCGTTGTTGCGGCCCGATCACGACGAGGCCTTCTTTAGGGCTGAGAGCCGCTCAGGTGCTTCGTAAGTCTTCGGGTTAGTTGACGAGTGTCGCTCAGCTCGCACTCCCAGACGACCAGGGTGCCCCAGCCAAGTTGCTGCAGCTGCTTGAGGGCCGTCTTGTCTCGTGAGACGTTGCGCGAAAACTTCGTGGCCCAGAAACGTTCGTTCGACTTGGGCGTGTACGCCAGTCGGCAGCCGCTGTGACGGTGCCAGAAACAGCCATGCACGAACACGACTTTCTTGAACCTTGGAAACACCATGTCCGGAGTGCCAGGCAGATCGCGGCGATGAAGCCGGAACCGGTAGCCGAGGGCGTGGACGAGGCTCCGCACCGCAAGCTCCGGTCGCGTATCCTTTCCCTTGATGCGAGACATCAGGGCCGAGCGTTGGTCGCGAGGCAGGATGTCCATTGATGGACGCAGACATGATTGCAGGGTTAGGCCGCGACATCGATCTTGGCTTCGGCCGGACGGTCGGTGGCGCTGACGACGATCTGAACGCGGTGGCCCAGGTCGGCCAGTGCCTGCATGAGCCGCTGAAGAGAGATCCCTCTGAGTTTGTAGTGGCGTATCGCCGATACGCGCGGCTGCGGGATCGCCAGGAGTCCTGCAGCCTCTGCTTGACTCAACCCCCGCGCATCCAATACTCGATTCAGCTTCTCAGCCAACTGCCGCTTGAGCGGCGCCTCGCCTTGCGATGACCTCGGGTCAGAGAGTCGCGCGCAGTGCCGCTTTCGAGGGTGTTCCATTCAGGCAAGTCGTTTGAAATCTGAGAGGTTGAGACGATTATATCCAAACTGATCTAGGACGCAAACGGCGGTCCCGCTGGTCGCCAGACCGATTTGGAGCGCGCATGCAGGCTGTGAACTTTGATGCCCTCGACAAGGCCGACCTTGTTGTCGACGGGATGTACCTTGGCGGTCGGAAGGGCAACGCTGGAGACGATCCGTTCCCGCGACTCCTCACCGTCAGCAACATGGGAGGGTTCCGGTACCGGGGAACTATCTCCAAGCTGGAGATGCTCGTACTGACGTCGTCGATGAGCGACCCTGACTGGCCTGACGCCATCGATCGGGAGTCGGGCGTCTTCACATATTTCGGGGACAACAAGAAGCCAGGCCGCGCCTTGCACGACACCCCAAGGTTTGGCAACGAACTCCTGCAAAACGTGTTTCAGCTGTCGCACGAGGGACCGGAAGGCAGGTGCAAGGTTCCGCCCATCCTGCTGTTTGGGAACGTTGGCCATTGGAGAGACGCCATGTTCCTGGGCTTGGCGGTGCCTGGTACGTCCGACCTGCGGGCGTCCGAGGATCTGGTCGCCATCTGGAGGACCTCGCAGGGCAAACGATTCCAAAACTATCGCGCGCGGTTCACAGTGCTCGATGTTCCTGTTGTCTCGCGTGCATGGCTGAACGATGTCCTCGGGGGGAGGCCGTTCACGGCGAACACGCCAAAGGCCTGGCAGCGGTGGTGTGACGGCGGCCCGGCCATGCCACTGATCGCCAAGCGCTCGCTCGAACATCGGACGAAGGCAGAACAGCTGCCGTCCGATGCGGAAGGGCGCGCGATAGTGGAGCGGGTCCGGGCATTCTTCCGAGCGCGTCCCCACGATTTCGAAGCCTGTGCCGCCGCCCTGGCGCGGCTGATGCTCCCAGACATCGCTGCCATGGACCTGACTCGCCCGTCGCGGGACGGCGGGCGGGATGCGACCGGGCAGCTTCGTATAGGCGGCGGCTCGACGTCAGTGCTGGTGGACTTCGCACTGGAAGCCAAGTGTTACGGAGCCACAAACGCCGTTGGCGTCCGCGAAATGGCACGGCTGATCTCAAGGCTCCGCCACAGACAATTCGGCATCCTGGTCACGACGAGCTACGTCGATGCACAGACCTACAAAGAAATCAAGGACGACGGACACCCGATCGTGATCATCGCAGCCGCCAACATCGTTGAGCTACTGAGAGCGAACGGCCATGGAAGCCCCGAGGCGGTGACGCGATGGCTCGACGGAAACTTCTCGATGTCTTGATGAACACTTGAACTTGCGTGTCGCACAGAGAGACGTTCCGAATCCCACCCTCTCCGCAGACACAGCGGCGACCTGTCAGCGCTGAAGCATTCCACCCAATCGGCACCCAGACATCCCAAGAGATTGTCCCCTCGACACTGCCAGCCTCTGACAGACGAGCGCCGCTCTGCGCCGCTATCGTCGACCCATGCACGAATCGCTCGCCATCACACACCCCAGGAGCGACCGCAGTCTGACGAGACAGGAGAGACCCCGCATGCATCGCTTGCTTCCAGCCATCGCGCTCAGTGCCCTCGTGGCATCACCCGCCCACGCCCAGAGCACGCGCGATGTCAGCTACACCGACCGCGCCATCGTGTCCGTCCAGACCAAGGTGCGCTTCACCACCCTGATCATCCTGCCCGAGGCTGACCGCATTCTTGACGTTATCTGCGGCGACAAGGACTTCTGGATCGTCTCCGGCGCCGACAACATCGCCTATGTCAAGCCAGCCAGGACCGGCGCCACCACCAACCTAAATCTCATCACCGAGAGCGGACGCGTCTACTCGTTCCTGCTGACCGAAGGCACCTCCGACCCCGACCTCAAGCTCTACGTCAACCCCGACGACATCGCGGCCAGGAAAGGGGAGACCCGCCGCTACTACCCAGCCGCAGACGTCGAAGCCTTCAAGCAGGACGCAACGTCAGCTCGCCAGGAAGCCGCCGCCGCCAAAGCCACCAGCGCGAGAGCGGCCGAAGAAGCCATCAATCAGTTCCGAGCCAGCTACCCCGCGCAACTCCAGTTCCCTTACCGCTTCCGCGCTCACGAGCGCCCCTTCTTCGTCGACGCCATCTACACCGACGGCCGCTTCACCTACATCCGCGCCAACGCCCCCGAACTGCCGTCGCTCTACGAACTCCGCGACAACTCCGCGAGCCTCGTGTCCTTCCAGGTCGACGACAACGGCCTCTTCATCGTCCCAAAAGTGCTGCAGAGCGGATACCTCGCGCTCGGCAAAGCCCGCCTCTACTTCGGTCTCGCACGCTAGAGAAGGGGAAGGATGTACAGGGTATGGACACAACGTCACACAGCCAACAACCCGACCCCGCGCCCAGTGACGGCGAGCGCGTCACCGCGCGCGCACTGATCCAAGATCGCCGGCCCACGCTCTCAGGTGTCCTGCCTCGGCGCGTGCAGACCTGGATCATGCTGAGTCTGGCGCTGCTGATCGTGACCGTGATCATGATCACGGGCAGCTCGACTCCACCTGCGCCGGTTACCAC
>JBEBGB010000374.1:0-5222 GCA_040081675.1 Vicinamibacterales bacterium | reverse complement strand
GTTGCGCAGCGGGCGCTACCATACCGGTTTTCGTCGACCGAGGCAATCCAGTCGCGGCACTCCAGTCGCGGCACTCTCGATCGAGCGCCGTTGCCGCGCCGCGTTCCATCGCTGACGTGAAATCAGGCGAACCGGCTTCAAGCTTGCGACGTTCGTTCGGGCTCATCCGTTCGTTTCCGTTTGCCAGCTAAGGGAGTTGCAATGGCCGCACAAGTCTCGAAGAAGAGAGCCCTTCGTTCTAAGAAGAAGGTGGGCGATGGTGCTCGGTCGGAGCCACGTCGCGGTCGCACTTCAGCGCCTGGATCCGTGGCGGTCCCCGAGCCTTCCAGTGATGGGGAGCATCCGGCTGCCGCGACCTGGGGTGTGCTCGTCTACCTCGCGGGTGACACACCATGGGGACACGTCGAACTTCGCGACGACCTGCATGAGATCCTCGCATCGGGCGGTTCACGCGACCTGACGTTGGTGGTGCAACACGATGGTCCTGAGGGCGGGTCGCGCTACATAGTGCCACCCAGATCGTCGCCCAAACTTGAGGCCGTTGAACTCCTGCCGAGAGCCGACAGCGGCAAGACGACGGTGCTGCTCGACTTCGTGCGATGGGGTCTGACTATTTGTCGCGCTGAGCGGATCGCACTGGTGATTGGCAGCTCGTATTCGGTAGCGCCGAATAGCGGCGAGGAACATCAGGGCGCGAGCGTCCTGTCGCTGACTTTCGACCAAGGGTCCGGCAATTTCCTCGATGTGGTCGACCTCGCGGGGGTTCTGCAGGAAGCGTTGACCCAGGCCGAACGAGCCCACCTGGATCTGCTCGTGATCGACAGCTGCTTCGTGCAATTCCTGGAGCTCGCGTACGAGCTCGAGGGCACCGTCCGTTTTGTCATTGCCCCTCAAACGACCATTCCCGCAGCAGGCATCGACTATAGGCGTGTCTTGGCTCGCTGGAAGGAATTGGCTGGCGCAGAGCGCTTCACTGGCACCGCCGATGTCTCGCGCGAGCTGCTAAAGGTTGTCAACGAGTCGTACGAGCGCTCCAACGAACCGCGCGCCGTCTCGTTGCTCGACCTCGAGCGGCTCGACGAAGTGGCTCGCGCATTCGACACTCTCTGCATCGGGACGATGCAGGTGCTCGGAGAAGGATTGATTTGGAGGGCGCGGAACCAGCTGCTAGAGCACCTCGAGAAAACCGCGCAAGGACCGGTCTACGACTGCGGCAGCTTCTTCGCGCTGTGGAGCGCGACGCTCGACGCGTTTGCAGACGAGGCGTACCAGGGGTGGCTCGGGTCCACCCTCATGAAGCCGTCCGACAGCCGCCTCACGCGCTTCTTCGAAGCTACCGCCCGACACCTCGAGAACACTTCTGTCGAAGCGGTTATCAGAGATGTCGCCAAAGAGCTCGAACTTCCAGGCTACTCGAGTTCGCTGCCTGCCGAAGCGGGTGCCCAGCCGGTCGATATCAAGGGGCTCGAGGCGTCGGTTCGCACCCGTCTGACACCGTTGACCTCGGCCCTACTCAATCGAGGCGACCGGCGCCGGGCGAGTACGCGGGTTCTCAAATTCTTGGACCAAGGTCTGGTCGAGCGTATTCGACTGCTTGCCCACGGCAAAGATAAGCACGAACGTCAAGTCGCCCGAGTCGCGGCCGTGGCGCGAGACCGCGTCGTCAAGGTCGCCATGGACAGCGCCAGGCGACTACTGCCAGACGAGCGGCAATTCGATCTCTTGCGTCTCGAGGAGGCTGCCGAGAGTGCCGGACGCCTGGCACGACAGTCTGATCAGGCGCGCCGCGCACTGCTCGGCGACGCCGAAACACGCGGCATGGTGCTCGAGGTCGGCCGCTCCTCGGATGGGTCAGGGGGGTGGCCGCGCTGGTCCGGCGTGTCGATCTATCTGCCGACAAAACTCGACGAGCTGATGAACGACAGTTACCAGCGCTTCGCGTTTCACCAGCGCGTACACTGGGCAGCTCTCCTCGGAGCGGCGAATCTGATCAAGGACCACCCCCGGGCCCTCTGGCGTCTGGTCAGCTCGCTGCTCGCCACTGGTGCGGCGGGTACGCGTCGCGATGTCCTTCGACGTCTCACCGGCCCCGACTCGGTGGTGTGGGGATTGCGCGGACAGTTTCAGGTGATGGCTCCCGCGCCGACATTGACCCTGTCGCTCGAGCGACGGAACCAGACCTCCACGTCCGGCTCCCCCGAAGAAAGCAGCGAGCGATATCTGTTGCGGCTCGAGTCGATCGCGCGCGGTGCTGTGGTCACCGAACAGGACAGCCGCGTGCAGCGCGACGTCATGAATCGGGCGCTCAACGAGCTGAACGGACTCCTGCAGCGCGATGTGATGACGACGCGAACGCTTGCGGATCTTCGCGCAATTGGCGGGCTGCTCGGCGAGGACATCTTCCAGGCGCTGGGCCGAACGCTCGAGGACGAACGGCAGTCCGTCCAGAACGAGTTGCCGGACGCGATTCCGCACCTGCAACTGCAGATTCCTCGCGAGCTCATGAAGTATCCGTGGGAGCTGCTCCATCACCATGGTGAATGGCTCGGCGAGCGATATGCGATGGGCCGGCAGGTGTTCATGGAAACGGGACTGGCGCGTCGCGTTCCCGCGCGCAGGCTGGGCCGGATCCGAGCACTCGTGATTGGCGATCCAAAGTTCGATTCGCAGGTGCAGTACCGTCAGCTTCCAGGAGCGCGAGCTGAGGCCGAGCAAGTCGCCGAGTGGTTCGAGCACGCCTCGCGAGAAGTTGGGAGCGTCGTCGAGTTCGATCGCTGTCGCGATACCCGTATTCACACCCGGCTCACCAGCGCCGAGCTGCGGGCTCTGCTCAGGGAAGGTCACTACGACATCGTCCACTTCGCCGGGCACGGCGTATTTCGGGCGGAGCTCCCGGAGACGAGTGCCTGGGTCCTGAGCGACGGTGAACTCTGGTCACTCGAAATCCGCAACACGTTGACCGAGCATCCGGCGCCACCTTGGCTCGTGTTCGCCAACGCGTGTCAGGCAGGCATGGATGGCGGCGGACCTGAGCGCAAGTACCACGAAAACGTGTTTGGCCTTGCCACGGCGTTCATTAATCAGGGTGTGGCGGCTTACATTGCGCCGCTCTGGCCCATCGACGACTTGCTCGCGCAGCACATCGCCCTGCAGTTTTACGAAAACCTGCTATCGCGGCGTACGACCTTGGGCGAGGCGCTCAGGCGCGCGAAGACCAGCGCCAGAACGCTCGCCTATGACGGGGCCAACGTCAATGTCGAGAGGCAGGACGTCCTTTGGGCCGGCCTCGGGTGGGCGAGCCTTGTGCTGTACGGGGATCCAACAGAAGAACTGTTCCAGGCCCTGGCTGGGGGCTCGCATCGGTTCGCGGTTGGCCGACGCGGCGAGATCGTGCGGGCGGACACTACCACCGTCGACAGGCGTCGCGCCAACGATGCCTCAATCAAGGCGATCGCTGGCTCACGCGTGCCGTTACTCCCAATCACGGCGGCGAACGTCATGCACGCTCCGGATTTCGTCGTATCGAGATGGGTCCAAGGCCCGAACTGGCAGGACGCCGGCAACTTCCGCTCAGGCTCATCGTCGCCACCGCCCGACGGCAGCATCACGTTGGAGCTGATTGATGACGGGGTCCTTCGACGCTGGCGTGTGGCGCAACGTCCCTCGGCAACGACTCGAGGGGCAGAGACTGGATCCGATGGTCTGCCAGGATCATGTGTCGCCGCACTGCTTGCCGACGAACGTGTTCGAGAGGTTCTGCCAAGCAAGCGAGGCATTGCCCGCGTGATCGGTCGTTGGGTTCTGAGCGGATTCAACGACGGCACGCGCGGGCTCGTGCGGGAATACGACCGTGAGCAGGTCAAGACGGAAGGGCTCTTGATGGCGAGCGGCACGAGCGCCGCGAGTTTCGTTCCTGCGCGGCGCAACGGCAACGGCGCGACGGCGAACGCGGCAGCCAAACGTGCCCTGCTCCTGGTACACGGCACATTCAGTAAGACCGCAGCGCCGGTTGAGGGCTTCGGCCCAGATTTCATCGCGTCTGCGAAGCAGCACTATGACGTCGTGCTTGGGTTCGACCACTGGACTTTGTCGAAAACACCGGAGGCGAATGCGCAGATGCTGGCGGACGAGCTGCGCGCATTCGATGCCGACCTCCTGCAGGACGCGAGACTCGACATCGTGTCGCACAGCCGAGGAGGCCTGGTGGCACGAGCGTTTTGCGAGCTACTCGACCACTCGGCCGCCGTTCGGAATGTGGTGTTCATCGGAACGCCGAACGGTGGCACAGACCTCGCCAATCCGCGGAACTGGGCTTCGTTTGCTGATCTATTGGTGAACATGACCGGTGTCGAGGGAGCCGAGTATTTTGGCCGTCTTGCGGGGCTGCTCGCGCAGCTCGCGGTCACCGATCTCGTGAACGATATTCCTGGCCTGCTTGCCCAGAGTCCCGAGTCGGCACTGGACCCCACCAGTCTGCTGGGCCGGCTCCAGAGCGCGACCGTCGATCGGAAGACGCTCCGCTACAGCGTCATCTCATCAGAATTCGAACCAACGGCGCTCGTGCCGAATCTGAAGAAGCTGGCCAAGGCAGCGGTATCAACGAGCTTGAATGCGAGCGTGGACGCGCTGTTTGGCACCGCCAACGACCTCGTTGTGAATACCGCAAACGTCTGGCGCATCGCGCAGCCGGAGGGCGAGTTGAAGGCGCTGCCGGCCTTCCTTGACGGACGTGCGCTCGTCTACACGCCGCCGAAGCCGACGTTCACCGCTCCCGAAGGCGCACTCGTCGAGACAGCGCTCGGTGTGCACCATTGCAACCTCTTTGCGCAGCCGCTCGTGCGCAAAACGATAAAAGGCTGGCTGGGCATCCCCTGAGGGATGAGCCCAAAGGTTCCTAATACGAGGAGTCCGTGCATTCGACTCATCGCTCGAGGGGCCGCTGATTCAGTAGGTGCCTGCCAGGTCTTGCGAAGGCCGACGGCGTTCGATTTCAGGCTGCGTAGATCGAGGTCCGCATCCGTTGGATGTTGCTCCAGTTCGGTTGAGACGCCTGCGCATCGGGCAGCGCCGGGCTGAGCGCCCGTGTCCTATAGCCAAGCCTCACGCCGTTGTTCAGATCGACACACTCCTGCGTTTAAGCAACCGTCAGAAGGAGGACACACGTGGACGACACCATTCAGCCGCCGCAAACGCCCGTCATGCGCCTTATCTTCGAATACGAG
>JBEBGB010000373.1:0-5224 GCA_040081675.1 Vicinamibacterales bacterium | reverse complement strand
GTGCTGCAGTTTGCGGCCGAGGAGGCCGATCGGCTGCTGCACAACTACATTGGCACCGAGCACCTGCTGCTGGGCATCCTCCGCGAAGAGCGTTCCGTGGCCGCCTCCATCCTGATGGAGAAGGGCATGCGGTTGAACGCGGTGCGCGAAGACATCGTTTCGCTCTTGAACGAGAAGACGACGCTCACACGCGTCAAAGAGACGCCGCTGCTGGCTGAGTTCAGCCGCGACCTCACCGAGTCGGCCATGAAGAACCAGCTCGATCCGCTGGTCGGCCGCGAGCACGAGCTCGAACGTGTGCAACAGGTGCTGTGCCGCCGCACGAAGAACAACGCCGTGCTCATTGGCGAACCCGGCGTCGGCAAGACAGCCATCGTCGAAGGCCTGGCCCAGAAGATTGTCTACGGCGACGTGCCGCACTTCCTCGCCGACAAACGGATTCTCGCGCTCGATATCTCGCTGATCGTCGCCGGCACCAAGTATCGCGGCCAGTTCGAAGAACGCCTCAAGGCGATCATGAAAGAACTGACCGAGAACCCGAACATCATCGTGTTCATCGATGAACTGCACACCCTGGTGGGTGCGGGTTCGGCGGAAGGGTCGCTCGACGCAGCCAACATCCTGAAGCCGGCGTTGAGCCGCGGCGAAATACGCTGCATCGGCGCGACGACGCCCGCCGAGTACCGGAAGTACATCGAGAAGGATCGCTCGCTCGAACGTCGTTTCCAGGCCATCAAGGTCGACCCGCCTGGAGAGCGCGAGACCATCGAGATCATCCTCGGTGTGAAGGACCGCTACGAAAGCTTTCACCACGTCGAGTACACGCGCGAAGCCATCGAGGCTGCGGTGTACCAATCGAACCGCTACATCACCGATCGGTTCCTGCCCGACAAGGCCATCGATCTGGTGGATGAAGCCGGCGCACGCGCCAAGCTGCGCGAGGCCGGATACAGCGAAGAGTTCGGCGAGATCAACAAGAACATCCGCGTGGCGGTCGAGCAGTGGGAGAGTGCCTCCTCGCAGAAAGACTTCGAGAAGGCGAGCTTCTACCGCGATCAGGAACTCGCCGCTCGCGAGAACCTGCAGATGGTGCGCGAGAAATTCGACGTCAAGTCGAGCGCGCGCAAGGTCATCGTCGGCAAGGCGGAAATCGACGAAGTCGTGTCCAAGTGGACCGGCGTGCCGATGACCTCGATCAACCAGGACGAAGGCGACAAGCTGCTTCGTATGGAAGCCGAACTCCACCGCCGTGTGGTGAGCCAGGAGAAGGCTATTTCGGCCCTGTCGCGCGCGATTCGTCGTTCGCGGGCCGGCCTGAAGAATCCGAATCGTCCTGTGGGCAGCTTCGTGTTCCTCGGGCCGACCGGCGTTGGCAAGACGGAACTCGCACGCGGACTCGCGAACTTCCTGTTTGGGAGTGACCACGCGCTCATCCGCTTCGACATGTCCGAGTACATGGAGAAGCACTCGGTCTCGAAGCTCATTGGGTCGCCGCCCGGATATGTCGGCCACGAAGAAGGCGGCCAGCTCACCGAGAAGGTGAAGCGCAACCCCTATTCGGTCGTGTTGCTCGACGAAGTCGAGAAGGCGCATCCCGACATCTTCAACATCCTGCTTCAGGTGTTCGAAGACGGTCACCTCACGGACGGTCTCGGGAATCGTGTGAACTTCAAGAACACGATCATCATCATGACGTCGAACATTGGTGCCCGCTTCATTCAGAAGAAAACCGGGATGGGCTTCCAGTCGACCGAAACAGCGGCGATCGAGAAGAGCGTCAACGAGATGGTGCTCGGTGAGGTGAAGCGGACCTTCAATCCCGAATTCATCAACCGCATCGACGAAATCATCGTCTTCGAGGCGCTGACCGACGATGACCTGCGCCGGATCATGGAGCTGCTGGTCAATCAACTGAACGACAATCTGGTGGACCGCAAGCTCAAGATCGCGCTCACGCCGGAAGTGGTGGACTGGATCATCGAGGTGACCTGCAAGGATCGCTCGTACGGCGCCCGGCCATTGCGCCGCGCCATCCAGCGCTATGTCGAAGATCCGCTCTCGGAGGAGTTGATCCGGGGGCACCTGCGTGGCGGTGAGGTCGAGGTCTACATGGACAGCGGCGTCATGTCGTACCGCCCGGCGGGCGAGCTCGAGGCGGGGCGTCGGCTTTCCTGACGCGTCGCCCGATTCAAACCGTCGGATTTCGCCATCCCGACCATGGCGGAATCCCGGCCGAGCGCCTGCCCCATTCGTCTAAGATCCAGTAAAGTGAAGGGCTTGACTGCGTCCGACGCGCAGCAAACTCAGAAAGTCCGCATGTTCAAACGGTTACCAGTGTGTGTGCTGGCGGGGGCGTCGCTGCTGTCGTCCGCGGCCGCCTTTGCCCAGCAGCCCGCCGCCCCTGCGGCCCCGGCGGGTGGACAGACCATTTGCGGCCAGCCAGTGCCCGCTCCGCGAGCGCTGCCGCCGGCCGGCTCCGGACCGGTCCTGTATCTCATCGCCCCCTGTTTCGAGGCGCAAGACAACCAGTCGCTCGTCGACCTGCAGACCTACCTCTACTACATCCAGGCGAAGGCCAGTCAGCCGTCGCAGGGGATCTGGATTCCGTATAACGAGGACGCCGAGAACAGCATCCGCGAAGACTTCAAGCGGCTGTGGGCCACGAACTTTCTCGACAACCTGTCGATCAGCGTCGATGACTACACGTTTTCGAACGGCGTGCTGGGCAAGCTGGTGACCTACCAGATGGAAGAGCGCCAGCGCGTGAAGATCGTCGATTACACGGGTTCGAAGAAGCTCGAGACCTCGAAGATCGACGAGAAGCTGAAGGAGAACAACGCCCAGATTCGCCTCGACACCTTCATCGACCCGGCTCTCATCCGCAAGATCGAGGGCGTCATCCGCGACATGATGAAGGAGAAGGGCTTTCAGTCGGCAGAGGTCACGCACGAGATCAAGCCTGTCGAAGGTGGCCCGAAACTGGTTCACGTCACCTTCACCATGAGTGAAGGCCCGAAGGTGAAGATTCGACGCGTGGAGTTCACCGGGAACACGGCGATCTCCGACGGCCGGTTGCGCCGCAAGATGAAAGAGAACCGCTCCCACTGGTTCCTGTCCTTCATCACGGGCCGCGGTACCTATCAGGAAACGAAGTTCGAGGAAGATGCCGAGCGGGTCAGCGACTACTACCGCGACCGCGGCTACATCCGCGCGCAGGTCGGCGACCCCGAGATGCGTGTGCTCGGCGACTCGGACGACAAGAAGACGCGCTGGATCGAGCTCCGCATTCCGGTGATGGAAGGGAACCGGTATCTGGTCAAGAGCTTTGACGTGGCCGGCAACAAGGTCGTGAAGAGCGATGCGCTGAAGCCGCTCTTCAAGCTGGAACAGGGCAAGTACTACAACCAGAAGCTGGTGCGGAGAGGCTTCCAGAAAGCCCAGGAAATTTACGGCGCTGGCGGCTACATGGAATTCACCGGCTATCCCGACTACAAGTTCAGCGACGAGCCGAACCCGACCGAGGCGGAAGTGCCCAGGGCGCTGGCGGCCGTTGATACGTCGAAGCCGTCGGGACCGCCGTCCGTCGATGTCACCCTTCAAATTCAGGAAGGGAAGCAGTACTTCGTCAACCGCATCATCTTCACGGGCAACACGACAACGCGCGACAACGTGATCCGTCGCGAATTGCGGCTGTACGAAAACGGCGTCTTCAACACCGAGGCCCTGAAGTTCAGCATCAAGCGGCTGAATCAACTCGGGTACTTCAAGGCGCTCGAAGGACCGGGCAAGGACGTCAACGTCGACAAGACGCCCGACGCCGAGAACAAGGTCGACGTGAAGATGAAGCTGGAGGAGCAGAACCGCAACCAGCTCACCTTCGGCGCCGGCGTCTCACAGTTCGAAGGGTTCTTCGGTCAGCTGTCGTTCCAGACGGCCAACTTCCTCGGACGTGGCGAGAGCCTGACGCTGTCGCTGCATGGTGGTCAGCGCGCGCAGAACTACACGCTGGCGTTCACCGAGCCGTTCCTCTTCGATCGCAACATCACGGGCGGCGCCAACCTGTTCCGCAGTGATGTGCGCTACGTGAGTCAATTCACGCAGCAGACCACTGGCGGCACGCTCACCTTCGGGTTCCCGGTCGGCAATGGTTTCACGCGCGCCTTCACCAACTACAGCTATGAGCGCGTGCGGGTGACGGAAATCAACACGCAGTTCACCGACCCGTCGGTGCTGGCACGCAATCCGTACCTCGCCGACTCGCTGCTCATCGGTCAGGGCGGCGAACGCATCATCAGCAAGGTGACGCCCAGTCTCATCTACAACTCGGTCGACCAGCCGATCTTCCCGACCACCGGCAAGCGCTTGTCGCTGTCCACGGACCTGGCCGGAATCGGCGGCAACACCAAGTTCATCAAGCCGACCATCGAAGCCGTGGCGTTCCTCAAAGAGAACAACCGGATGTCGCTCGGCATGCGCGCCCAGTTCGAGTACGTGCGCACCTATGGGTCCACGGCCAGCCTGCCCATCTTCGAGCGCGTGATTCTGGGTGGTGAGTACACCATCCGAGGGTTCGACCTCCGCACCATTGGTCCGTCGGATCTTCAAACCGGCCTCGTGCTTGGCGGCAACAAGAGCCTCCTCTTCAACCTCGAGCAGAGCTTCTCGATCGCGGGTCCGGTCCGGCTGATCCTGTTCTACGACACCGGTCAGGTCCGCGACACGGGAGAGAGGTTTGGCTTGAAGGAAGACATCAAGGTATTGGACGTGCAGACTCCGCTGCTCGTCGATCCATTGGCGGCGGTGCAACTGAATCCGTGCACGGTGCAGCCCAACGGCACCTGTCTGGTAGCCCCGGTGCAGACGAAAGTGACTGGTCAGCAGAGCGCGTTCAAGACGTCGACGGGCGCCGAAGTGCGCTTCTTCATGCCTGTCTTGAACGTCCCATTCCGTTTGATTTTTGCCTATAACCCGCAGCGGGGCGGTGTGTTGGACAACACCCTGCGACCGCAGAAAGCGTTCCAGTTCCGGTTCGCCGTGGGTACGACGTTTTGATACACTCGAAGAACTTTGCTCAGTCGAAAGGATTTGCAGTAATGAAAGGTTTCGCCATCGCCGCGACGGCCGCGGTCCTCCTGACCGCGTCGCCGGTGTTTGCTCAGGCGCCGGCTGGTCAGGCTCCGGCCCGACCGGCTGCCCCAACGCCAGCCCCCGCCACGGCCCGCCC
>JBEBGB010001222.1:0-1258 GCA_040081675.1 Vicinamibacterales bacterium | reverse complement strand
GTTGCCAAGGCTCTGCCTTTTGAGTGAGCCTGATGGCACCGTGATCGGCCGCCAGCTCTCCCACTTCTACATCGTCGGCCCGTTGGGTAGCGGCGGAATGGGCGATGTGTACGAAGCGCAGGATCTGCGGCTGCCCAGATCCGTCGCCTTGAAAGTGCTGAAGCCGGCGCTGGTCGAGAACCGTGTCGCCGTGCGGCGGTTTCGCCGCGAGGCCCGGCTGGCCGCCTCCCTCAACCACCCGAACATCTGCACCATCCTCGACATCGGCGAAGCCGACGGCGTGTCGTTCATCGCCATGGAGTTGCTCCAGGGCGACAGCCTGAAGACCCGGCTGCGGCACGGACCGTTGCCGTTCGAGACGCTGGTCGATATGGCGACCGACATTGCTCGAGCGTTGTCGCACGCGCACCTGGCCGACATCATCCACCGTGACATCACGCCGGGGAATGTCTTCCTGACCGAATCGGGCACGACGAAATTGCTCGACTTCGGCCTCGCCAAACTCCTGGCGCCAGAGGACTCGGACGCCGGCAGCAGCGAGTCGGTCACCGACGATGGGATCATTCCAGGTACGGTCCACTACCTCTCTCCGGAGCAGCTGCTGCGTTCAACTGTGGACCGCCGGTCCGACTTGTGGGCGCTCGGCGCGGTTCTCTATCAGGCCGCGACCGGTGCACGACCCTTCGAAGCCCGCAGCAAGACCGAAGTGATTCGTCAGATTCTGACGCGGCCGCCGATGCCTCCGCGACGACTCGCGACGAGCCTGCCTGTGGAACTTGACCAGGTCATCGTCAGGCTTCTCGAGCAGGTCCCCGATCGTCGCTATCAGCGAGCGGCGGATCTGCTCAAGGACCTCGAGACCGTTCGTGGACTTCAGCGGCCGCCGGAGGTGCGGCTCGCCCCGTCGCGTGTCTCGATTGCGGTCCTGCCCTTCCGGATCGTCGGTGACGAGGACGAGACCGTTCGCAGCTTTCGCGACGGCCTCATGAGCGATGCGGCCTGGGCGCTGCAGCAGGTGCCAGGGCTTCGCGTCGCGTCCCGCACGTCCACCGACGCGGTGCGCGGACAAACCATTCGCGTCATCGGCGAACGGCTGGGTGTCGACCATGTGCTGGAAGGCAGTGTGCAGCGCACGGCCGAACGGTTCCGCGTGATCGCAGGGCTCGTGTCGGCGGCCAGCGAAGAACAGCTACGGATGCCGGTTCGGCTGGATCTGCCCGCCGCGGACGTGCTGTCGGCGCAAGACGAGGCGACGCGC
>JBEBGB010000372.1:0-5229 GCA_040081675.1 Vicinamibacterales bacterium | reverse complement strand
GTTGCCCGACGCTTCCTTCACGCCGACGATGTTGGGGAAGGCCGATAGCCGGGCAAGTGTCGAGGGTTCGACGTTGACGCCAGCGCGTCCCGGCACGTTGTAGACAACGATGGGCAGGTCCGTGCTCTCGGCAATCGCCCGGTAGTGCAGGAAGAGCCCTTCCTGCGTCGGTTTGTTGTAGTACGGCGTGACAGAGAGCAGACCGGAGGCACCAGCCCTCTTCATGGCTGCGGCAAGGTGGATCACCTCGCGCGTGTCGTAGCCGCCAGCGCCGGCCAGCACCGGCACGCGGCCTTTCGCTTCGTCCACGAGAATCTCGACGATGCGGATGCGCTCTGCATCGCTGAGCGTGGGATTTTCGCCAGTGGTTCCGCACGGCACCAGGAAGTTGATGCCGGCATCGATCTGTCGGCGCCCGAGCCGACGTACGGCGCTCTCATCGAGCTCTCCCGAGCGCGTGAACGGTGTAACGAGCGCGGTGCCGACTCCGATGAAATTGGTGTGCATGTCCGCCTCAGATTCTGCCTGTGATTCCCAGCACGTCCTGCATCGTGAACCAGCCACTGCGGCCGTGAACCCATTTCGCAGCGGCGAGCGCGCCGCGCGCGAACGCGCCGCGGTCCCTCGCGGTGTGTGTCAGCGTAATCGATTCCGATGGTCCATCGAAACCGATTGTGTGAGTGCCAGGAATGTAGCCTGCCCGCGTCGCGGACACATCAATTGGACGGACGTATCCAGCCTCGACCATGGACGCCTTGAGCTTCAATGCCGTGCCAGACGGAGCGTCCTTCTTGGCCCCGTGATGCGCTTCGTGTAGAAACGCCCCGAACTCCGGCTGGTCGGCGAAGAGTGCCGCCGCGCGCGACACCAGCACGTCGAACAGCACGACGCCTGTCGAGAAGTTCGGTGCCGCAACGATGCCGATGTTCGCGTCCGCCACGACCTTGCGCAGTTCCGGTTCGTGTTTCTGCCAGCCAGTGGTGCCGAGAACGATGTTGATCCCAAGGCCTGCCAGCGTCGACACGTTGCCGACCACCGCCTCGGGCGATGTGAAGTCTATGGCGACATCCGCGCTCTTCCATTTGGGATCGTCGAGCGGCGCCGCGTGAGCTGGCGAAGCCGGATCCACAACGCCGGCAACCTCGCAGCCATATTGAGGCGCCAGTTCACTGACCATGCGCCCCATCTTCCCGTATCCGACCAGCAGGATTCTCATGACACGCCAACTTTCGCGCTGAAGAACTGATCGTGCAGCAGATTCATCGCCGCTACGACGTCGCTATCGCTCATCACGAACGTGATGTTCCGGCGCGACCCTGCCTGCGACACCAGACGCAGTGGAATCTTCTCGAGCGCGGTGACCGCGCGGGCGAACAGGGTCGAGTCCGATCTCAAGTTCTCGCCGACGATGCAGACGATGGCCATGTCGGGCTTGGTGCTGACCTCGGCGAAGTTGCGCAGATTACTGATGATGTCGTCGAGTCGCCTGGTTGTGTCGACGGTGACCGACACGCTCACCTCTGATGTCGTAACGACATCCACCGGCGTCTTGAAGCGTTCGAAGACTTCGAACAGCCGTCGCAGAAAGCCAAAAGCCATCAACATGCGTGAGGAATTGATGTCGATCACGGTCACGCCGCGCTTGCACGCCAGCGCGGTGAGGGTTCCACCGTCGCCTCGTCCGTCGGCTGTGATCATGGTGCCCCTGACCTCCGGGCGCCGTGAGTTGAGGATGCGAACGGGGATGTTCTTCGCGACCGCCGGAAGAATGGTGCTGGGATGCAACACCTTGGCGCCAAAGTACGCCAGTTCCGATGCTTCGTTGAAGGACAGTTCGGGGACGAGCACCGGACTCGACACCACGCGCGGATCGGCCGTGAGCATGCCGTCGACGTCGGTCCAGATCTGAATCTCGCCGACGCCAAGGCATGCACCGAAGATGGCTGCGGAGTAGTCGCTGCCCCCGCGACCAAGCGTCGTCGTGACACCGTGTTCGTTGGCGCCGATGAACCCGCCCATCACAGGCACGTGGCCAGCCTTGATGGCGGCGCCCAGGATCATGTGACAGCGTTCCGCTGTCGCATCCATGTCCGGCAGTGCCGCTGAATGCTCGCTGTCGGTGACGAGCACGTGACGCGAATCGACCCACACGCACTTCACGCCGTTCTGGCGGAAAGCAGCGGCAACGATACGACTGCTGGCCAATTCGCCCATGGCCTGAAGCGCGTCGGCGGCGGCGGGCGTCACCTCGCCGTCGGTTGCCCACATGCGAACCTCGGCAATCAAGGCGTTGAATTCCGACGTCAGCTCGTCGCTGAGCAGTTCAGCCGTCAGACCTTTCACGAGCGTCGCGGCAACGCTGAGATGCCTGGCAAGCAGGTCCGAGAGCATTTGCGCGGCAGGCTCGACCCGGCGCTCGCTGGCAAGCCGCCCCGCTTCAATCAGGCGGTCGGTGACCTTCGACATGGCGGACACCACCACGACGGGAGGGTCATCGTCCGGGTTGTCGGTCCACTGTTTCTTGACGATGTTGATGACGCGGGTCATGGCCTCGGCGTCCTGTACCGAGGTTCCACCGAACTTCATGATGACGTTCACAGGCGTCCCTCGGCGTGCAGCAGTTCAGCGTTGAGAATCGCCGCACCAGCGGCGCCGCGAATCGTGTTGTGGCCCAGCGCCACGAACTTGTAGTCGAAGAGTGGACACGCACGCAGCCGACCCACACTCACCGTCATGCCTCCATCGCGGTTCGCATCGAGCAGGGGCTGCGGCCGGTTCACCTCGTCCAGATAGACGATGGGCTGCTTGGGTGCCGACGGGAGACCCAGTTCCTGGGGCCTTCCGCGGAATGAACGCCACGCGTCGATCACGGCCTCGGGCGTCGGCTTCTGTTCGAGTCCAACCGAAATCGATCCGGTATGACCATCGCGTACGGGCACGCGCGTGGTCGTCGCACTGAGCTTCATCGAGTGGTCGATCACCTTCGATGCGCCGAGCGTGCCGAGAATCTTCTTCGTCTCGGTTTCGATCTTCTCTTCTTCGCCGCCGCCAATGTGCGGAATGATGTTCCCCAGGATGTCCCACGACGGGACGCCGGGATATCCCGCTCCAGAAATGGCCTGCAGCGTCGTGATGAGCGTCGAGGTAATGCCGAACTGACGCAGCGGCGCGAGCGCCATCGCCAGCACCACGGTTGCGCAGTTCGGATTGGTGAGGATGCGTCCGCTCCAACCGTGTGCCGCGCCTTGCGCATCGAGCAACGCCAGGTGCTCGGCATTCACCTCGGGAATCATCAGCGGCACGGTGTCGAACATGCGGTAGTTGCGCGAGTTGCTCACCACGATGTGTCCAGCCTTCGCAAACGCCGCTTCGATCTCGCCCGCAACCGACGAGTCGAGGCCCGAGAACACGAGCTTTGGAGCGGTGCCCGGTTGCGCCGCCTCCACCACCCGATTCGCCACATCGTCTGGCAGGGTGTTTGGCAGACGCCAAGCCGCCGCATCCTTGAACGCCTTACCCGCGGACCGCTCGCTGGCGCCAAGATAGGCCACCTTGAACCACGGATGGTCCGTAAGCAACGCGATGAACTGCTGGCCGACCATGCCGGTCGCGCCGAGGATGCCCACAGGAATTGACGACATAACGCTTTCGCTTTCTCCAAAAAAAAAGCCGACGCGGTGAAGACCGTGTCGGCAGGGTTCAGCTCGGGATGGTTCTCAGATGACTAGCAGGCGAGCACAACTCCTCCGACACGGTTGAACCGCTTTCGACCTGTGCGCTTTTGAGTTGCGGAGCGAGTTGTGGCGTTCGAGACCATCACAGCCCAGAGAGTATAGCATGGGAGATTCATGCTTCAAGCGATCTTCCACGCATGGGAGCGCCGTCTCGCATCGGCCACGACCGATCGCGTGGTGCGTCCATTCGACTGGGGTGTCGACTGGGTCGACGAGACGCATCGTTCGCGTCACTCGACGCCTGCCGATCAGCTATCAGCGTGGGTGTCTGGCGTCATGGCCGACAGCGATGCCTTCTACACGCCTGCACCGACGACGGACTACACGCTCGGCGCACTGAACGACGGCGAGCAACTCCTTACCTTTCCGAGCGCGCTCGACACGCCCCACGAAACGAACAACATCGTGTACGGTCGGCTCTTCCACGCGCGCGACAACCCGGCTCGCACCCATCGCGCCGCCGTGGTGGTGCTGCCGCAGTGGAATTCAGATGCGGGTGGTCACGTCGGACTCAGCAAGCTGCTGACGATGAACGGGCTGACGGCGTTGCGCCTGAGTTTGCCGTATCACGATCGACGCATGCCGCCCGAACTGCACCGGGCCGACTACATCGTCAGTGCGAACGTGGCGCGGACGCTGCAGGCGTGTCGTCAGGCAGTGCTCGACGCAAGGCGAGCGATTGCCTGGCTGCATGCGCAGGGATACGACCGCATCGGCATGCTGGGCTCGAGTCTTGGCTCGTGCCTGTCGCTGCTGACCACGGCGCATGAGCCACTTGTGCATGCGCAAGCACTGAATCACATCTCGCCGGTTTTCGCGGACGTGGTGTGGCGCGGGATCTCGACGTCGCACGTGCGCGAGGGGCTCGATGGACACATCGAGCTCGAGTTGTTGCGACGGCTGTGGGCTCCGCTCAGTCCGTCCAACTTCATCGAGCGTTTGCGCGATCGAAAGACGCTGCTGGTGTATGCGAGGTACGACCTGACCTTCCCGGTTGATCTGTCGCGCGAACTCGTTCGGCAGTTCGAGGCGCAGGGAATTCCGCACGAACTCGCAGTGCTCCGCTGCGGGCACTACACGACCGGCGTGACACCGTTCAAGTTCGTCGACGGGTGGGTGCTGTCGCGTTTTCTCCGTCGCGCGCTACTGACCGACTGACGCGTCACAATCACGACATGCACGACGGCTTCAGGCGCTCGGCTTCGGGCTTGGGGCTCGCATTGGTCCTCTGCGCTTCGTGAAGGGACGCTCGAGCGTCAGGGCAGCCTCGCCATCCACACATTACCGGTTGTTTCGCTTCGCTCGAACGTGATCCGCCGATTCACTTCGTCCCACTGCGGATACCGCACGTAACTGTGCGCGTCGGTAAAGGCGGTATAGGTGGTCATCGTTCCAGACACGCGATCCACACCGACAACATTCCACACGGCGTCACGCCTTGCCGCGACCAGAATCGTGTCCGAGCCAATCCAACCACCGGTGAAGTTCAAGCCGC
>JBEBGB010001221.1:0-1260 GCA_040081675.1 Vicinamibacterales bacterium | reverse complement strand
CTGTTCCGCGGTGTGCTCTTCCCGGATCTGAAAAGCTTCAGACCACCGGACCGCTCGATGGGCGGGACTGACGCACGCATCGGCCAGCGGATCTCTCAAGGCATGGGCATCATCGAGGCAACACGGGAAGATGGCGACGTTGTGATGAACGCTGAGTCGAACATGATGGCCGACCGCGACGAGGACTACAACACGCGGTACGCGGGCTATAAGGGCAGCCTGCTCGCGTTCGAGCGCACCAAGCAAATTCCTCGCAGAACGGCAGCTCTCGAGTTGACGGCGATCGTGAACGAGTCTGGCGCGAACGGACCGGAAGCCATCGTCGATCATTTCGCGCGTCGATTCTTGTCGGTACCACTGAGCGAACAGGATCGGCGAACGCTCGTGTCGTACGCGCGCGACACACTCGGCGCGGCGAATGCGACGGCAGGACCGTCCTACGAGGACCGGCTCCGCGAACTGCTGTATCTCGTGCTGAGCACGCCGGCATATCAACTCGGATAGGAGCACTACCATGGCACGCTCGTCTCGTGGCTGGTCTCGTTCGCGACGCGACTTCCTGGTGAACGGACTGTACGGTCTGGGCATCGGCGGCGCGCTGCCGCTCGTGCTCGGACGGACGTCTGCCGCGCTCGCCGCGCAGGCACTCGAAGGCACGAGCATCGAGAAACACCCAGAGCGCATCCTCGTGGTGGTGGAGCTGTCAGGCGGCAACGACGGCTTGAACACCGTCGTTCCGTTCGGTGACGCGGCGTACTATCGCGCGCGACCGAAGATCGGCATACCAGAGAAAAGTGTGCTGAAGGCGGCCGGTGGCTTCGGCTTCCATCCGTCGATGGTCGGCTTCGAACGTCTCTACAAAGACGGACACCTTGGCGTCGTGCACGGATGCGGATACGACCATCCAAGCCTGTCGCACTTCTCATCGATGGGGTTCTGGCATACAGGCGTGCCGAATGGGGGCGAACCACTCGGGTGGATTGGCCGCCTCGCGGATCAGACCTACACGCCTTCCACGCGCAACGTCATCGTCAATCTGGGGAATACGCAGTCGCTCGCGGTCAGGAGCAGCAAGCACTCCCCTCTCGTCTTCGACGACCCGGCCAGGTTCAAGCGTGACGCGACGAACGAACAGAAGAGCGCATTGGGCACGATCGCGAGCGGTGCTGCCCCCGCGGCAAACCCCACGCTGGACTTTCTCGTCTCGACCGCACAGAACGCGGCCGCCAGCTCCGACTTTGTCCGCGAAGCCACGTCCGG
>JBEBGB010000371.1:0-5234 GCA_040081675.1 Vicinamibacterales bacterium | reverse complement strand
TGCCGGAACGAGAGATGGACATCTTGCTGATGTTATCCGTACGGCAGGCGGACGCGGAAGGTCGCGCCGTGATTCAAGCCCGGGCTCTCCACCGTGATCGACCCGCCATGCGCATCGACAATGTGTTTGGCAATGGCGAGGCCCAGGCCAAGGCCGCCGTGTGCACGCGTCATGCTGCCGTCACCCTGCCGGAAACGTTCGAAAATGTGAGGCAGCAACTCTGGCGACAGCCCCACGCCATCGTCTGAGACTTCAAGGAACGCCGAGTCCTCCCGGTCGAGCAGTCGCACCGAGAGGTGGCCGCCAGACTGCGTGAACTTGACGGCATTCGACAGCAGGTTGCCTGCGACTTGTTGAATGCGACCAGGGTCGCCCATGACGGGGCGCGTGTTCTCGAGGTCGGAGTCGAGTGTGAGTCCCTTTGCACCGACGGCGGGTCGAATGCTTTCCACCGCCGCGGAGACGGCCACGCGAAGGTTGAACGGCTCCTTCTCGAACGGCAGCTTGCCCGAGATGATACGGGACACGTCGAGCAGGTCTTCCACCAGACGCTGCTGCGTCTCAGCGTTGCGCCGGATGGAGGCAAGCGCTCGCACGATCGTCGATTCCGACGGACCGGCCGTTTGCAGGATTTGCGTCCAGCCGAGCACCGCGTTGAGCGGTGTCCGCAGCTCGTGGGACAACACCGCGAGAAACTGGTCCTTCTGGCGGTTCGCACCCTCGGCTTCCGTGCGCGCCTCCTGCTCACGAACGGCCGCCTCGCGCGCACGACGCTCGCTCTCCACCAGTTCGACCTCGCGCTTGGCTTTTGTCCGGGCGTGGAAGCCTGCGATGCCTGCGATGGCCAGGAGCAACGCCGTGCTCCCGATCGTGGAGATGATGCGGCCGGTGACAGCGCGCTGGTACGCGCGGCCGGCTTCGTCTCGTCGTTCGGCCAGGGGCTGTCCTTCGGCGACCTCCATATCCGCTATCAACGTGCGAAGCTCGTCTCCAGGACCCGTGACGGGCACTGCCCGAGCCTCTTCGATCGCTCGGTCCAGAGAGCCGGCGTGCCGAGCCTCGACCATCACCCCGAGGCGATCCATTCGAGCCGCGACTGCTGCTTGTAGTTTGGCGGCACGCTCCCGCTGCCCTGCGCCATCGCTGGTGACCGACGCGATTCGGTCCAACCTGCTGGTCACGTTTTCGCGCGCAGAGCGGTACCCGGCCAGCGCGTCTGGATCGTTCGTCAGCAGAAACGATCGAACGGCGGCGTCGGCCTCCGATACCGAGATTCGGACGGCGTCGAGATCGCGCTGGACGTCCAGCGTGTGCTGGATGCGTGCGCTCTCGTCACGCAGAATCTGCATCTCGGAGACGTTCTGGCGACCGCTGACGAAGAGCAGCAGCAGCGTCACCGCGGTACCTGCCGCGACTACCGATGGACCGAGCGTGAGACCCCGTGATGCCATGACAAATCGTTCTACCGGCTACCTGTGTACGGGTGACGACACGCCACAGGCGGCCCTTCGTTTAGCGAACCCATCAATGGTATCGCGGTCGAGCGTGGCCGTGCACCCCCGCGATCGTTCGTGCGATTATGGCGGGTAGTCGCTCATGTCGCATGTCGATCCGGTCTGCCGGATGGAAATCGAAGAAGAGGACTCCGTCGGCACGGTCGTGCACGACGGGGTGACGTACTACTTCTGCGCCGAGATTTGCGTCGAACGGTTCCGCGAGCACCCTGAGCAGTACCTGGCCGCTGAACCGCATGAGGCGGCCCCGCCGACGGTTGGCGAGCACGAGACCATTCAGTACACCTGTCCGATGGACCCCGAGGTGGTCCGCGATGCACCGGGCGCGTGTCCGATTTGCGGCATGGCGCTCGAACCCATGGTCGTCACGCTCGACTCTGGGCCCAACCCCGAGCTGGTGGACATGCAGCGCCGGTTCTGGATTGCCGCGACTCTGGCCGCGCCCGTTTTCCTGCTGACCATGGCGGACATGGTGACGGGCGGGTCGATCTCGATGTCGGTCGGAGCGATCGTGAACTGGGTGGGGCTTGTTTGCGCGACACCCGTCGTGTTCTGGGCGGGTCGGCCAATCTTCGAGCGTGCGTGGGCATCGGTGGTGAACCGCAGTCCGAACATGTTCACCCTCATCGGGCTGGGCACCGGCGCGGCGTTCGCGTACAGCAGCGTCGCCACCCTGGCTCCTGGAATCTTCCCCACCAGCCTGCGGATGCACGGCAACGTCGAAACCTACTTCGACACCGCCGCTGTCATCACTGTGCTGGTGCTCCTCGGCCAGGTGCTCGAACTTCGCGCCCGCGACCGCACCGGGTCGGCAATCAGACAGCTTCTCGGACTGGCCCCAACAACTGCGAGCGTCGTTCGCGAGAGCGGCGACGTCGATGTGCCGCTCGGCGAGGTGCGAGTGGGCGACCGGTGCAGGGTCAAGCCCGGTGACCGCGTGCCGGTGGACGGCATCGTCGAGAGCGGCACTACGACGATCGACGAGAGCATGGTGACGGGCGAGCCTATTCCTGTGTTCAAGTCTGCCGGTGACCGCGTCACCGGCGGCACAATCAACGCGACGGGATCCATCGTGCTGCGTGCCGACCGTGTCGGTCGCGACACCTTGCTCGCGCAGATCGTGCAGATGGTCAGCGAGGCGCAGCGCAGCCGTGCGCCCATTCAGCGACTTGCCGATCGAGTGTCGGGCTATTTCGTTCCGGCGGTGGTCCTTGTCGCGATTGTCGGCTTCCTGGCCTGGCTTCTCGTTGGGCCCGAGCCGCGCCTGGCGCATGCCTTGGTAGCGGGCGTCGCGGTGCTCATCATCGCCTGCCCGTGTGCGCTTGGCCTTGCCACGCCCATGGCGATCATGGTCGGTACCGGCAGGGGTGCAACGGCTGGCGTGCTCGTGCGTAATGCAGAAGCCCTCGAACGGCTCGAGACCGTGGACACCCTGGTTATCGACAAGACCGGCACGCTGACCGAGGGCAAACCGGTGCTGGCGGTCGTGCGAACCTTCGGCGGTCGTTCGAAGGATCATGCACTCGGCGTTGCTGCGGCTTTGGAAGTGTCGAGCGAACACCCGCTCGCCAGCGCATTCATGAATGCGGCGAAGTCATCGGAGCTGCGTATTGCGGCGGCCGAGTCGTTCGAGGCCCTGCCCGGCAAAGGGATACGAGGTGTGATCGACGGAACGACCTACGCGCTGGGCAACGCCGCCATGATGCGGGAGGCCGGCGCCGAGCTGGGCTCGTTGCTCGAGGAGTCAGAGTCGCTCCGCAGGGACGGACATACGGTGATGTATCTCGCGACGGGCGGACAGGCAGTCGCGCTCTTCGGGGTTGTCGATCCGTTGAAGCCGACCACTGCCGAAGCCATCCGCGCGCTCGCGGCCGAAGGACTTCGCGTCGTCATGTTGACCGGCGACAACGAAACGACCGCGCGAGCCGTCGGTGCCGCCCTCGGGCTGGACGACGTGCGTGCTGAAGTCGCCCCAGGCGAGAAGCGAGATATCGTGCGGCAACTCCAGCAGGAAGGACGCCGTGTGGCAATGGCCGGAGACGGCATCAACGACGCGCCTGCTCTGGCAGAAGCCACAGTCGGCATTGCCATGGGCACGGGCACCGATGTCGCCATCAACAGCGCAGGAATCACGCTCGTTCAAGGCGACCTGCGTGGACTGGTGCGCGCGCGTCGGCTGTCGCGGGGCACGATGCGCAACATCAGGCAGAACCTGCTGCTGGCATTTGTCTACAACGCGGTGGGTGTGCCGGTCGCTGCTGGTCTGCTTTATCCATTCACCGGCACGCTCATCAGTCCGATGTGGGCAAGCGCCGCAATGACCTTCAGCTCTGTGTCCGTGATCTCGAACGCGCTGCGGCTGCGGCGACTGCCTCTCTAGGAGAACCGAATGGCTATCGATCCTGTCTGCAAGATGCAAGTCGACGAAAACAAGAACGCCGGCAAGAGTGAGTTCGGCGGCAAGACGTATTACTTCTGCGCTGCCGTCTGCAAGCGCAAGTTCGATGAGAACCCGGAGAAGTATCTGAAAGGCTAGCTCGGTCCGTCGGCCTGCAGACCGAACGCCTCGGCGAGCAGTTCGTATGATCGACGACGCGCCGCGTGATCGTGGGTGATCGTCACGATCATCACCTCGTCTGCGCCGTACTCCGCGGCAAGTTGTTCGAGCTGCGTGCGGGCCGTCGCTGGAGAGCCGACGATCGCACGACGCCGTTTGATGATGGTGTCGAGGACGTCGGCGTGCTCGCGAAGGAAGGCCTCGGCCACGTCCACCGGTGGCACCTGGATAGGGTGTCCACTGAGGAAGTGTGCGAATGACATCCGCGAACTCGAGGCGAGGCGTTCCGCGTCTTCATCGCGGTCTGCGCACAACACCCAGGCCGCGACGATGACACGAGGAGCTGCCAGCGTGGCCGATGGGACGAAGTCGCGCACATATGAGCGAGCGATCGCCGCGCCACCAGACGCGATGAAGTCCGCGAAGGCATAGGGGAGCCCGAGTTCGGCGGCCCAGACTCCACTCTGAGGCGACGACCCCAGCAGCCACGGCGTCGGTCGTTCCTCGGGAGACGCTGCCGCCACGGCGCGTGCCAGCGGGTGATGCGCGGGGAAACCGTCGCCAATGCACGCGAGCAGGTCTGCCAGCTGTTCGCGAAAATCGTCTGGCGCTGCCTGACGCTTGTCTCGCTGCAGCGCCCAGGCCGTCAGCGGGTCGCTGCCAGGTGCCCGGCCGAGACCGAGATCGACGCGTCCTGGGTACAGCGCCGCGAGCATGCGGAACGTTTCCGCAACCTTGAGCGCGCTGTAGTGCGGCAGCATGACCCCGCCGCTACCAATCTGGATGCGCGAGGTCGCAGCGCCTATCGGGCCGAGAAGGACCTCGGGGCTCGCGCAGGCCAGCATGCGCGTGGCGTGGTGCTCGGCCACCCAGTAGCGCGTGTAGCCCAGGCGCTCCGCCAGCCGCGCAAGGTCGATTGAATTGCGAAGGGCGTCACCAGTGGACATTCCCTGCGAAATCGGTGACTGGTCGAGAACACTGAGCTTCAAGGGAGTGCTGATGGACTCTGGTATGTGGCGACTTGCCTGAGCCGCGCTTCGAATCGCCTCGCCAACGCTCCAGAGGGAGCGTCGGCGTGACGTGAGCGGGTTGGTGCGACTGTTGAAGTAAACGGCGGCGCTTACGCGACCTGCTGTTCGCGCCGGCGCATCTCCGGCATTTGC
>JBEBGB010001220.1:0-1261 GCA_040081675.1 Vicinamibacterales bacterium | reverse complement strand
GGAATCGTGCGCATCAATCACAATTTGAACGTCCACGTCCACGTCGACGGCTTCGGCGTGAAGTGACCACCATAGACTGGCCGTCGCCGCGTCAACCGCGGCGACGCGGTCGGCTCTTCCTCTTCGCTGCTCTCGCGCTGCTGATCTTCGGCAGCGGGACGGCACTGTCCTACTACGTCGACGCCCTCTGGTTCGGTTCGCTTGGATTCTCGGATGTGTTCTGGCGAATGCTGCGAATCCAGAGCGAAGTGTTCCTCCTGTTCGCCGCTGCGACATTCATCGCGCTCTACGGCGCGTACTTCGCGCTGAAGCCCGCCGATCTGGATCTGGCCACCAGCAGCATTCTGATCAACGGCGAGCCCCTTCGACTGCCGGTCGGTCCAGTGCTCCGTCTGATTGCGCTCGTGGCCTGCGCATTCCTGGCGGTCATCACCGGCTTCGGCATGATGGCGCAGTGGAACACGTTCGCGCTCTACCTGCATCAGCCGGCGGCATCAGGGGCGGTTGACCCGATCTTTGGCAGGCCGGCGACGTTCTACCTGTTCACGCTGCCGGTGTGGCAGATCGTGGCGGGCTGGTTGATGACGCTGGCGGTCATCGTCGTCGTCGCAGCGAGCGTGTTCGCGGCTGCGGCGGGCGGCATGCGCGCGCTGCGTCGGGGCGTTGGCGGCAGTGGGTCAGCACTGCGGGGCGTGTCGCTCGCGGCGGGCCTTGCACTGCTTGCACTCGCAGCCGAGACCTACGTCGGACGATTCAACCGGATCCTCGACGATCACACCATCTTCGCCGGCATCAACTACACGGACGCGCACGTCCTCGTGCCGGGCATGCTCTATGTGACGTTCGCCCTCGTTCTGGGCGCGCTTGCGTGCGCCGTCAACGCGGTTGCCGCTCCTCGCTTGCGCTGGATCGCGGTCGCGGCGGCCCCGGCAGTCGTTATTTACGTGGCCGTCGGCATGGTCTCGTGGTACGTCAATGGCTTTGTCGTCAAGCCCAATGAGCTTGCTCGCGAGCGGCCGTACATCGCGAACAACATCGCGTTCACGCAAGAGGCATTTGCGCTGAACCGCATTACAGAAGTGCCGTTTCCTGCGGACGCAGGGCTCGCCGCCATCGACGCCGAGAACAACCGCGAGACGATGGACAACATCCGTCTCTGGGACTGGCGCGCGCTGCAGGACACGTTGCGTCAGATTCAGGAAATTCGGACGTACTACGACTTCCCCGACATCGATATCGATCGCTACACCATCGACGGCAA
>JBEBGB010000370.1:0-5238 GCA_040081675.1 Vicinamibacterales bacterium | reverse complement strand
CAGACCAGCCGACACGAAGTGCTGGCGCGTGATCGCGTTGTAGCGCGAGTGCGGTACGTCGAAGCGCGTGTTGATGTCGCGCAGCAGCGGGTGTGAGGGTTCCACCACGCGGTGGGCGTAGACACCCCACTGCTTTTGTGGCAGCGGCACACGATCGATGCCGTGGAGGAACTTCATCAAGGCGTGCGTCGACAGGCACGAGCACAGCACCGACGTCACGTTGCGGCTGGCCCAGTCGATCACGTCCGTCAGCGGGTCATAAAACGGCTCGAGCTCCAGTCGTGGGTTCGCGACGTTGGCGCCTGTGATGATCAAGGCGTCCAGTCCGTCGGCATAAATCGTCTGCATGTCTTCGTAGTGACGATCGATGTAGACCTGCGTCGCGTCGCCACGAGGCAGCCCGGGTACCGTGAAGCAGTGCACATAGAACTGCGCCACGTGGTTCGCACTGCCGACCAGACGCATGAACTGCTGCTCGGCGACCTGGAATGCCGCGTCCGGCATCATGTTGAGCAGGCCGACGTGCAGGGCCCGGATGTCCTGGCGATTCGCCTCCTGCAACGTCAGGACCGTGTGTCCCTGCCGCCGCAGATCGCGGAAGGTCGGTAGCGAGGTGTGTTCAACAATCGGCATGAGAACCCACGTCAACGGTCGCTGCGTACCGGCAGAATGGCGCCTCGAGGAACGCCAGCGTGGCTGTGTCGACAGTCCACACGCGCTTGGAGCGCCTGGGTTACCGCAGGAGCGGCTTCAGCGCGGCGGTCCAGACCTGATAGCCGGCAGGCGTCATGTGCAAGCCGTCGGGCACCAGCAGCTCCGGATTCGGCTGGCCGTCGGCACCAAGCATCTGGTTTTCGATGTCCATGAAGGCGGTGTTCGGGGTCTTCAGGCAATACGCCTTTGCGAGCGCGTTCGACGTCCGGATGGTGTCAATCCACTTCCAGCGTCGGATGCTTGGCTTGATCGAGATGTAAATCACCTTCGTGTCCTGTAGCGCCGCGTGCACCTTGGCTTCGAAGAGCGCGAACTGGTGTGCGATCTCGGACGCCGGCACTCCGGCCTCGACGTCGTTGTCGCCCGCATAGTAGACGACGATGCGCGGCTGGTAGGGGACGACGATGCGGTCGACATACCGGGTCGAGTCAACGCTCTGCGATCCGCCAAAGCCTCGGTTGATCGCGCGTGAGCCAAGCTCGGGAAAGTACTCTGGCAGGTTCCAGCGCACGATGCTGGACGCCCCGATGAAGACAATGCCGTTCTTCGGCGGCGGCGACACCTTGTCGATCGCTTCGAACTTCTCAATCGCGAGGTCCCACCTCTCGGCCGTCTGCGCCGTGAGCCGGACGGCGAGCAAGGCCACCAGACTGACCATGGCAACCGCGGCAACCAGGCGACGGGCGCAGAGCGTGACAAAGTGACAGCGCATTGTGCTTCTCTCCGGAGTTGACGAATTATGCCACGCGGCTCAACCCCGCCCGCTCCTCTCTTTCCTGCGTTAGACTCCGAAAATGGAACTGGGCAACGCCCTGCGAACGGGCAACTCACAATATCCGACGAAAACGGCGCTCATCGTGGAGGAGCGCAGCTGGACCTATGCCGATCTCGATGCGGCCACCGACCGCATGGCCGCTGGGTTGTTCGCGCTCGGCGTCGGGCCCGGCGACCGCGTGGCCGTGCACTTCACGAACGGCCTCGAGATTGTCGTGGCGTACTACGCGTGCTTCAAGATCGGCGCGATTGTCGTACCGCTCAACACCCGCATGAAGGGGCTCGAACTCCAATACGTCCTCAATCACTCCGCCGCCCGCTTTTATCTCGGACAGCCAGCCCTGTTCGCGGAGATTGCGCCTGTCCGCAGTGGCGTCCAGACGATTGAGCGCTACTTCCTCAGTGGCGATTCGTCCGCCTTCGAGGGGGTGAGCCCGCTCGGCGGACTCGACGCGTCGGCGGAGGACTTTACCTTCCCCTCGATTGAGCCAGACGCCGTTGGGGCGATTCTGTACACGTCTGGGACGACGGCCAGGCCCAAGGGCGTCACGCACACGGTGCGCACTCTGTCACATCTGGCCAACAACGGGATCGCGCTCGCGCAGACCGACGCCGGGGACATCGTCGGCATCGTCGTCCCGGTGTGTCACGTCTTCGGACTGGGCATGCTGGTGGCAACGCTCACGGCCGGAACCACCATCGTGATGATTCCGCGGTTCGACCCCGTGTTCGTACTCGAACAGTTGCAGCGGCACAAGGTGAGCCTCTTCGGCGGCCTGCCTATCATGCTCAATGCACTTGTGAACGTCCCTGGGGCGAGTGCGTACGACGTGTCTGCGCTGCGTGCCTGCTTTGCGGGCGGCGACGCGGTGCCGACCGAGTTGCAGCGCCGCTTCAAGGACACCTTTGGTGTCGATATCACCGAAGCGTGCGGCATGACCGAGGTGCAGCCGTATACGTGCAACCCGATCTACGGACGCGGAAAGGCCGGGGCGATTGGGTTGCCGGCGCCCGGCGTCACCCTGCGCCTCGTGGATCCCCTCGGACGCGACGTGCCGGCCGGTGCAGAGGGCGAGGTCCTCGTACGGAGCGAGGCCATGATGGTCGGGTACTGGAACGACCCCGAGGCGACGGCTGCGACAATCGCGGACGGATGGCTCAGAACCGGCGACCTCGCGCGCGTCGATGAAGACGGCTACTACTGGTTCGTTGGCCGGAAGAAGGAGATCATCATTCGCGGCGGTTCGAATATCTCGCCGCTGGAGGTGGAAGAGGTGATCTACAAGCATCCAGCCGTTCGCGAAACCGGCGTCATCGGTGTGCCGAACGATGCGCTCGGTGAAGTCGTGCTGGCCTACGTCTCGCTCAAGAGCGGCGCGGCCGTTTCGGAGGCCGACCTCAAAGCGTTCATTGGTACGCAGGTGGCGGCTTACAAAGTGCCCGAGTCGATTCTGTTCGTGCCCGAACTACCGAAGGGGCTGACGGGAAAGATTCACCGAAAGACGCTGAAGGACTGGGCCATAAAGCCGGCGTAACGCGCTTGCTGGATCGACATCGCGCGCGGTTCCGGTTTTAGAGCTGGTTTGCAAAGTGACCAAAAGCTCTCCCACAGAGAACACAGAGCGGACCGAGAACACGGAGAATACGAACAAAATGAGCCGTGTCTTCCGTTCGTCTCCGTGACCTCCGTGGTAGTGCTCTAACTAACCGTACTCTGAGTTCTTCTCGTGACGCACTACTGCTGTCCTGGCGTGCCGCGTGCAGGCGCCGGCGGCAGTGTTCCCCCCTCGGCGAGAATCTTCATGTTCTCGAGTGCGGTCGTGAACGTCGTCTTGCGCTGCGCCAGGTTTCTCTCCCGCGCCGCGTCGTCCGGCAGCATCGAATTGTCGAAGAACAGCGTGTAGACGATCTTCGACGTGGTCGCCGTCACGGGCCTGGCCTCGAGCGTGCCGTGGTACACGTCGTAGGGACGCCCTTCGCGAACGGGCTGCGTGTAGACATAGGACAGTTCGGTCTTGCCGACGAGAATCTCGCTCGCCACCGAGCGAATGGCGCCAAATTCACCGTCCACACCAGCGGTGATGGTGCACGGGATTCGCAGCCACTCGCCGATATCGCAAAACTTCCCGATTCGCTTCCACACGTCGGCAGCCGGCTTGTTGACGGCAATTTCCATGGGCAGCGACACGTAGTGGGGATTGGGGACCGCCAGCGGTGGAGGCGGCGGCGCCTGGGCGCGAGCGGTTGCTGCCGAGGCGATGATTGTCAGCGCGAACGCTGCCGTAATTCGACCGAGTGAGTTGCGCATTCGTATCTCCAGGTGAGGTGCTGCCTCGAGGCATCCTGCCACTCGGCGGACCTATCTTGCCATAGCAAACGCGCGGTGGTTCCAGTGATAGAACCGCTGCTGAAATCTGCTAAGGTTGCCGCCATGAAGGAGACTACCGACACTCCCCCGTCGACGCCGAACACCGTGACGCGACGTCATCTGCTCCAGGGCCTGGTCGCTGTTGCGGGCGCTGCCGCTGTACGAGCGACTCCGGCCCTCGCTCAAGCACCAGGTACGGATATCGGTCCGCTTGCCGCGGCCGTGCTGCCACCGGGCGTTCGCTCGAGGTTCGTAGACAACGTCAACGGCCTGCGCATGCACGTGCTCGAGGCGGGCTTCGAGACGCCGGGACGACCGGCATTGCTGCTGGTGCATGGGTATCCAGAGCTGGCGTACAGCTGGCGAAAAATCATGGGGCCGCTGGCCGCTGCGGGCTATCACGTGTTCGCACCGGACGTTCGCGGTTACGGTCGCACCACGCCCGCACCGATTGCCTACACGGACGACCTCCGGCCCTACGGTTCGCTCAACAAGATCAAGGACATGCTGTCCCTGGTCTCGGCGATGGGCTACCCGTCCGTCGCCGCGGTAATCGGTCATGACGCGGGCTCGCCACTCGCAGGCTGGTGCGCCTGCGCCAGACCTGACGTGTTCAAGGCCGTCGCGATGATGAGCGCGCCGTTTGGAGGCCCGCCCACGTTGCCGTTCAATACGGCGAACGTACCGCGCCCGGCGGCACCTGCGCCTGACACGATCTACGACGACCTGGCAAAGCTGTCACCACCTCGCAAGCACTACCAGCGCTATTACCAGACTCGCGAAGCGAACGAGAACATGTGGCATGCGAAGCAAGGTCTTCACGATTTTCTGCGCGCCTACTACCACGTGAAAAGCGCGGACTGGAAACAGAACCATCCTGCACCGCTCGCAGCGCGCACCGCTGCCGAGTGGGGGAAGCTACCACGCTACTACGTGATGGATCTCGATAAGGGGATGGCCGAGCAAGTGGCGTCGGACATGCCATCGGCCGCGGAAATCGCGGCCAACCGTTGGCTGCCTGACGCCGACCTTCGTGTCTACACGGAAGAATATGGTCGGACAGGATTCCAGGGCGGCTTGAACGGCTATCGCGGCAGCCCAGGAGACGTCGACTTGGCTGTGTTCGCGGGCCGCAAGATCGATGTACCTGCGACGTTCATGGGCGGCAAGAGCGACTGGGGTGTCTATCAGAATCCCGGCGCCCTCGACCGACTCGAGAAGAACGCCACCACGAAGTACAAGGGCACTCACCTGGTGGACGGAGCCGGACACTGGGTTCAGCAGGAACAGCCTGAAGTTCTGAGCCGGCTGCTCATCGACTTCCTTCGAAGCAACACTTAGAGCTGTTACAAAGCGACCAAAAGCTCTACCACAGAGGACAC
>JBEBGB010001219.1:0-1263 GCA_040081675.1 Vicinamibacterales bacterium | reverse complement strand
GTCGGCGCGACGACGATCGGTTCGCCTTCCGGAACGGTGATGAGTCCCTGGCGTTCGAGGAAGGTCTTGAGTTCCGCGATCTGATCGCGGCCCGTTTTCACGAGCTGCCCGGGCGCTGGATGGTTCTCTTTGGTCTTCGCCCACACCGCCGTGTGGTCGAGTGCGGCGTTCGACTTGCCGGCCGCTTGACGAAACGCTTCTTGTGTTGCCGCCAGCTCACGTTCAGCAATGGCGAGAAGTTTATCGACGGGAAGGTTGATGCCTTCCTCGAGACGAAGTTTCTGCTCGAACTTGTCCCGACCGAGTCGGAACGAGCCGCGAGCTTTTGGCGCAACTTCCTTCTCGAGGTATTCGATGTAGGCGCCAAGCGCGGTCGAGGCTTCTTGTTGCGCGTCAGCCAGGTCGCCGAGCAGATGCAGATCGTCGACTGACGAGAACGCTCGCGGAAGATCGTGGTCGATAAACGCGAGTGCGCCGCGCATGGTCTCGATGCCGACCTTGACGAAGATGCCTGGCGGTTCCTTGACGTTGTCTCGCGCCGCTTGAATGAGACGCGGCGTCTGCCGCAACTTCGAGAGCACGCGCCGGGCACGTTCGGGTGCGGGGGCATGCGTGAAGAGCGCCTGTCCAGCGAGGCTCGAGGCCAGGGTGTCGGCGTAGATTTGCGGGTTGCGTTCCCACGTGCGCACGGCTTCGAGGTCGAACATCCGCCCGCGCAGATGCGAGCCCAGCATGCGTTGTTCGAGCGCCTCGGTTGCTGTCAGGCCGTCGCGATCGATCTCTTCGAGGCGGCGCAGGTAACCGGCGAGCGCGCGCGCCTCCTGGTCGATGCCGTGCCTGCTCAGGTCTTCCAGCACATCGTCATGCGTGTGGACCCCGTCCAGCGTGGCATGCGTTGGATGGGTTTCGTGAAGGTACCCGAGAAGGTCGTCAACGAAATGAGGAAGCGGTTCGGAAGCGGGCATGTGTCCTTGACGCGACGAGTTTCCTGTCCAGGGCCGACGGCAGGCGCGGAAGGCGCGCCGATCCGTCAATGGTACAATAAAGTCTTCATCCGATGGCTGGTACGCTCTTCGTCGTCGCCACGCCGATCGGTAATCTTGACGACATTTCGGCTCGTGCGCTCCGGGTTCTGAGTGAGGTTTCGCTCATTGCAGCGGAGGACACGCGTCGGACCAATCATCTTCTGCAACGGTTCGGTCTGACGACCCGTTCCACCAGTTTCCACGAGCACAACGCCAGGAGCAAGGGTCCGAGTCTTCT
>JBEBGB010001218.1:0-1270 GCA_040081675.1 Vicinamibacterales bacterium | reverse complement strand
GTTCGGCAAGCCCACCGTTACCAGCCCAAACACCGAGCGTCACAACATGCTCTGGGTTCTCGATCTGAACACGCTCGCGGACAAGCAGCCGCCGGTGCTCATCGAGGGCGACGCGGCCAACGGCGGCGGCGGGATCGCCAATGGCGTCACCACGCCCTATCAGAAGCTGCGCGCCGGGCTGGGCCTGCTACGCGATTGCTGTGGCAACACCGCGGTCATCATCTCGTTCTCGATCAACGGTGAGAACCCGCGTGGTCCGGGTCACGGTTTCGTGGTCGCGTTCGATGTGCGCGGGTTGAACCGGGAGCCGGGCTTTACGCCGACACCTGCGGTTTGGAACGTGACGCCTGGTGGCGGCGCGGGCGGAGTCTGGATGTCGGGCTCCGGTCCAGCCATCGACGGCAACGACATCTATCTTGCGACCGGCAATGGCATGGACCCAGGCACGTCGCCAGGCAGCTTCGGTGAAAGCTTCGTGAAGCTGCGTTTTACTGCCGGCATCGCGGGCGTCGACCAGGGGCGACCGAAGCTTGCGGTAGCGGACCACTGGGGTGCCTTCAGTGATTTCGGCCGCGAAGACGAGGACCAGGACCTGGGCGCCGCTGGCGTCGTGCTGGTGCCCGAACGAGGCAATCTGATCGGAGGTGGCAAGGACGGCATTCTCTACAACATGGACAAGGACAACCTGGGGAAAGACACCTGGAATCCGCAGTTCAACCTGCCGTTTGTCGCGACTTACCTGCCCGAGGCCCCGAACAGCGCGGCCGGCCTGCCAACGACGACCGTGCCGAATCCAAACTGGCCGATCGTGAACCGCGATCGCAATCTGCCGCAACACACGCCGACCGGCAAGAGCTATCACATCCACGGCACGCCCGTGTACATGGAGCACGCGAAAGGCGGCATCGTATTTCTCTGGGGCGAGAACGAGCGCGTCAAGGCCTACAACGTCGATTTCACGACGAGACAAATCACCGCCTTCCGTGGCGAGGGTGCACAGTTCGCATCCGGTGACATGCCGGCGCCTGGGGGCATGCCGGGTGGACGCCTCATCGTTTCGTCGAACGGCACCGTGCCAAACACCGGTGTTGTCTGGGGCGTGTACCCGACACAGGGCAACGCGAATTCCGCAGTCGTGCACGGCGCCCTCGTCGCCTACGACGCAACGGCCGCCAACAACGGCAAGTTGAAGCAGCTGTTCCACAGCGACGCGAAGCCAGCCACAGACATGGGCAACTTCGCGAAGTACGCGACACCGGTCGTAGCGAAC
>JBEBGB010000369.1:0-5273 GCA_040081675.1 Vicinamibacterales bacterium | reverse complement strand
AGGCGACGCGCCATTCTCGCGGGACTCGCCGCCTGCACCGCCCTTCTCCTCTCCACCCCACACACGCTTCAGGCGCAGACCGCCTCGGTTGTGGCATCCGACCCGTGGGTGCGGGAACCGCTGGCGAGCGCTGCGCAGACAGCTGTGTTCGTTGTACTGGAGAACAAGAGCGCAGAGACACGCCAGCTGGTTTCGGCGTCCACAACCGCAGCCGAGAAAACAGAACTCCACACCATGTCGATGACCAACGGGATGATGAGGATGGAGCAGGTGAAATCCATCGAGCTCAAGGCCAACGCCAAGACCGAACTCAAGCCGGGCGGCTTTCACATCATGTTGTTCGGGTTGAAGGAGCATCCGGCATCGGGCGCGTCGGTAGCGTTGACGCTGACGCTGGATAACGGCCAGACCATTCCGGTCACCGCAACCGTGCGAAAGCCCGAGGGCATGAAGTAATGACCCACGCACGCGCGTGCCGCCGTGTGGCGCTAGCGGCGTGGTTCATGGCGTCGGTGCCATGGACGACCGCATGCGGGGGTGGTCAGGCGATCACACCCGTCGCGGTGCTGCAAGGCGGCGGAGACTTCACGCTGACCGACCACGACGCCCGGGAGTTCACGCTGGAGTCTCAGCGCGGAAAGATTGTGCTGATCTTCTTTGGCTACACGTTCTGCCCGGACGCGTGCCCGACCACGCTGTCGAAGCTGTCCAGTGTCTATCGCACGCTCGGCGCAGACGCAGGCAAGGTCAAGACGCTCTACATCTCGGTCGACCCGGAGCGGGATACGCCGGCCGTACTCAAGGCGGACCTCGGTAATTTCAGAATTGACGCGATTGGACTGACCGGCACCAAGGCTCAACTCGACACGGTCGTCGACCAGTACGGCGCCGCGTACGAGATTGTGCCGACGCCGGACTCGGCAGCCAAGTACACCGTCTCTCATACCACCACGCTCTACGCACTCGACACACAGGGCCGGCTGCGGATGAAGTTCCGCTACGAAGCGCCTGTCAGCGAAATCGTCGACGGCATCAAGTCCATTCTCTCGTCGGATTGAGACAGTTCACAATGACGAACGCAGCCTTTGTCTTCGGGATCACCCTTCCACCACTCGTCATGTCCGTGTGCCTCTTCCTCCTCGCGTCGCAGGCGCGCGCAGCCGAGCACCGCCCGACGTCTTCTCGGGCGGCTGGCGCACGGGCGCAGGGTCGCGCGACCCCGGGCTGACGCTTTCAGAATGAGTCGACCTCGTGGCAGTCTAGTGCTGACGTCAGCGAAGGATCGTGCCGCCGCTGTCGTCGATGATCATGATGGCTGAGTGGTTCGAGATCGCGGCGAAGGTCCTCGCGTACGGCGCAGCGATGGTCGTCGTCGGCGTCATTGGAGCGCGATGGTTGCTGGCACGGATGACCGACCCCGCGTTCGGTGTCGCAGAGTCGGGAGAACGGCTCGATGCCGTGTTTCTTTCGGCGAGCATCGTCTTCCTCACAGCCGTCCTTTTCCGAGCATGGACCCACACGGCGACCGCCTTTGGAATTGGCGACGCGTTCTCCGTCGAGAATCTGCATCTCATCGCGCTCGAGAGCGCGTGGGGAGCTGGGTGGCAGCAACAGGCGGCTGCTGCGGTGCTCCTGGTGGCGGCCGGCGTCTACCAGCGACGCGTGGCAGCGCCAAGCGCCCGCGCCGTGGCCGCCACGGTTGCCGTGATCAGCTGTTTTGCACTGGCTCGAACCGGGCACGCCGCGTCCGAGTCGTTCGGGTGGGCGCTGCACGGCACGCATGTGCTGGCCGCCGGACTGTGGGTGGGCACGCTCGTCTGCGTGCTGCTCGTGACCCGCGAGCGTTCCGCCTCACCGGACGTCCAGTTCGCGTTGGCGCGTGTCCATCTCTTGCGCGCGTTCGCTCCGCTCGCGGCCTTCTCGGTGGCACTCCTCGCAGTGGCCGGATGTGTCGCTGCGTGGATCTACCTTGGCGGCGTCGCCAATCTGTGGCACAACGAGTACGGGCGCGTTCTCGCAGTGAAGCTCACGCTGGTGGTGGGGATGGGGCTGCTCGGCGGCGTGAACTGGTTCCGGCTCCACCGTCGCGGCGACCAGCGGCCGCCGCGAACGGTAGTACTGGAAGCCGGGCTGGCGCTTCTGGTGGTTGTCGCGACCAGCGTACTGACCGAGACGGCTCACCCATGAGTGCCCCTTGTCGCCCTACGGCATCTTCGACAACTGGTCGATCACGCGGTTGATGCTGTCGCCGAGTTCGTGGGTGCTGGTCATCGATGAACCTCCGCCCGCGCCCGCATGCGCCGCCTTCATGGCGTCTCCATTCATCGTGTCGTCGTAGAGCGATCGGGCGTGCCCGAACATGGCTGTCGAGTGGGTGACCGCCTCCTGATCCACCGCGTCTGCCATCTTCATCGACGCGGTCATCTTGAGTGACGCGCCCTGACTGGCCATGAGGGCCGCGTGCACCAGCGCAATGTGCTGGTGGTGCATGGCCATCTCCTTCGGATTCTTTGCGTTCGCCGCGGGCATCTGCTGGAGATGATCGAGCACCTCCGACATGGTCTTCCCGAGTTCGTGTGTGTAGGTCATGACGGGGTCGGTGGCGTTCGCGGCATGCACGGCCGTCATCGCCGGCCCCGTCAGCGCCTTGTCGATGAGCGCTTTGCCTTCGGTCAGCATTGCACCGCCGTGGGCAACGGCGGAGGCGTCGACGCCAGCCGCCATGCTCATCTGACCGAGCATCTTCAGCGTCGCCCCTTCGAGCGCCATCTCGAAACCATGCGCCATCAAGCCATGGAGGTGGTGCATGTCCATCGCCGCATCGTGAGCTGGGGCGGCCGCTTCCTTGGCTGGCGGCGTCGGCGTTGGCTGGGCACAGCCGCCTAGAGACAGCATCAACGGGCCGAGCATGAAGGAGAGCGCGATCGATCGAGTGGGCGACATCTGGACCTCCGCTTGCTGATGGCGAGTGACGGGAATCCGGCAATTACCTGACACGCCCTTGGTGCAAAGCACGTCACGTGCCACGATCTTCGACGCCGTGGCACAGCCTGAACGGCCCGTCCTGGCTATGGCGTTCTTGGTAGGAGCCGTTCCTGCACCTGTCGCTTCCGCGACCGGCTGACGTGCACCCGCGCTCCGTCGGACATGACCAGCCACGCGCCGTCGCGCTGGTCGAACTCCTTCACCTCGCGCAGGTTCACGATCGCGGCGCGGTGCGCACGGATGAACTCCTGCGGGTTCAGTCGTTCTTCGAGCGAGGCGAGCGGCACGCGCACGAGATGTCGGCCGCGCGTCGAGTGCACCAGCACGTAGTAGTCCTCGGCCTCGACCCAGACGATCTCGTCCGTCTTCAGGACGATGGTGCGCTCGCCGCTCTTGAATGAAATGCGCGACGGATAGTTGGGGCCCGGCTCCCGCGGCGCCTCACGCGCGCCGGTGAGCTCCGCCGACAGCGACGCCACCTGATTGGCGAGTTCACCCAGGCGGCGTTCGCGCACCCGTCGCTTGGCTCGGTCCAACGCGTCGAGCAGCCGCTGGTCCGAGAACGGCTTCATGACGTAGTCCACTGCACTGACATCGAACGCACGCGCGGCGTACTGACTGAAGGCCGTGATGAACACCACGACAGGTCCCTCATCGTCGATCAGACGGGCCACCTGCAAGCCGTCCATCCCCGGCATCTCGATGTCGAGAAAGACGATATGCGGCTGAGACCGAACGATGACGTCGGCGACGGTCGTCGCATCGCGGCACTCGACGACGGTTTCGACTTCCTTGTCCCTGCGGAGCAGGGTGGCCACCATCCCCAGGGCCAACGGCTCATCGTCGACGACAACGACGCGGAACCCGCTCATGCGGACGCCGCGGCAAGCGCCGAACTGCGCCGTGCAGGGAGTGTGACGGTCACGACCGTGTCGCCCTGGGGCGTGGAACGCAGTGTCAGGCTGGACTCCGCGCCGTACAGCTGCTGGAGGCGAACGCGGATGTTCCGGAGTCCCGTGCCCGCGTCGCGCACGATGTCGAAACCAGGCGGCACTCCGACCCCGTCGTCGCGTACCTCGACACGCAGTATGTCGTCGACCACGTTGGCCGTAATCGCGAGCGACGATCGGCCGGCCTTTCGCGCGATGCCGTGTCGAAGCGCGTTCTCCACGAGCGGCTGGAGCAGAAAACTCGGCACAGGGACCGAGAGCGACTCCGGTGCGACGGAGTACCGCACATCCAGCCGGTCGCCGAAGCGCGCCGACTGCAGGTCGAGATACTGCCGCGCGAAATCCACCTCGGTCGAGAGAGGCGTGAGGTGATCGGGCGGACGATCGATCGTGGCGCGCATCAAGGCGCCGAGGCCGAGCAGCATGTCGAGCGCTTTGTCGTTCGCGTGCATGCGAATCAGCGCGGCAATCGAGTTCAGCGTATTGAAGAGGAAGTGCGGCTGGATCTCGAGACGAAGCGCTTCGAGGTGGGCTCGCGCCAGTTCCGCTTCCAGGCGTGATTCGCGAAGCGCGAGCTGCCGGGCGCGGTCGCTGACCGCCACGGTTCTGCCGAGGACGAGCAACATGGCGAACACCAGAATGTCGGTCGCAAACTGGGACTCGAACTGTGAGCGGAACGCGGTGGTGAAATCCGACACCTCGACGGGCACGAACGGCTTGACCCAGATCGACAATTGCGCGGTGATCGCGATGTGGCACGCAATGGTGATTGCGCCGTATCCAGCCACCATGGCCCACGTTCTCGCATGGGGACGCCTGGCAGCGTTCAAGCCCGCGCCGATACGCACGAGAAGTGGGGCGAACAGCGCCCACAGACCAGCGACGCTCAGCTGCCACCACAGAATGCGCCAGAACGAGTGCCCGTGGCCGAGCATGGACAGATAGGTTTGCGCAGTGACGGACAGCGCGACGAACACCGCGCACGCCGCTCCGATGGCGAGCACGCGTCCTGAACGGAGCGAATCGGCTGGGCCCGCGACTGTGCCTTCTGACGGTTCCACGGGCGGCAACGGTGGCGGCGACGCGTGAGGCATGCTGAACGAGCAATCTACCGGCAGGCGGCCAGCTGCGCAAGGCGCGACGGTACCGCTGGCCGCATGAGGACGACCGTTCACCGCAGTCTGACGACCGTTGGCTGCAGCCGCGAGACGAGCGTGGCGCACCGGCGGGCAGGGCGGCGAGAATTCCGCTAGTCATTAGGCATCGAAGGCTGACGGCCCTGTGCGGCGTCGCCTTCATGTTCGTGCAGCGACGGCGCTGCGCGAACGCTGCTCGACA
>JBEBGB010001217.1:0-1273 GCA_040081675.1 Vicinamibacterales bacterium | reverse complement strand
TTGCTCGACGCCTACGAGTTGCTGGCCGCCCGCCGTACCTCGCTGCCGGAGCTCGTGCTTGCCGGGAAAGCCACCGAACAGTCGGGTCCCTGGCTCGAGCGGATTCAGCGAGCACCGCTCGGCGGAAAGGTGCGCCATATCGGGTATGTTGCACCGGATGATCGTCCCGCCTTATATGCAGACGCGTGCATGCTTGTGCAGCCATCGTTCGATGAGGGCTTCGGCATGACTGTCCTCGAAGCCATGACTGTTGGAGTTCCCGTCGTCGCGGCCAATGCCGGCGCCCTGCCGGAAGTGGGCGGCGACGCCGTGCTGCTGGTCCCGCCCACCGACCCGAGCGCCATCGCCGCAGCAATCGAGCGCTTGCTCGATGACGACGCGTTAGTCACGGACTGTGTCGCTCGCGGTCTTCGTCGGTCTGCCGAGTACAGCTGGCAACAAACGGCGACCAACGCCGTGGACGCGTATGCACGAGCACTCAGCACGCACGCCCTTCGTCGGGGCGCCGCCTGATGCGCATCGGCATCGATGCTCGCGAACTGAGTGGCCATCCAACCGGCGTCGGACGCTATCTCGCCGGACTCGTCCGCGAATGGCTGCTCACAACACCGGCTCACACGCATGAACTCGTGCTCTACGCGCACCGACCGATTGCGTGGTTGCCCGAGGGCTATGACGTCCGAGTTCTTCCTGGGACTGGCGGCACAGTGTGGGAGCAACGCACGCTTGCACGAGCCATCGCGAAGGACGCCGTCGAGGTGCTCTTCTCACCCGCCTACTCCACTCCGCTCATGACTCGTGTGCCCCGCGTGGTTGCCCTGCACGACGTGTCGTTCGCGGCGCGCCCAGAGTGGTTCACCTGGCGCGAAGGGACTCGGCGCCGCTTTCTCGCTCGTCGCTCGGCGAGCGCGGCCAAGGCCATCGTCACGATCTCGGAGTTCTCGAAGACAGAGATTGTCCGGCTGTTCGGCGCACCGGCGTCGAGCATTCACGTCATTCCGCCGGGCATTGATGCGCCGGTCTCGCGAAGCGAGGCGTCATCCACGAGCGTTGACGCGTCGGTCCTGTACGTCGGGTCGATCTTCAATCGACGACGCATTCCTGATCTGGTTGCTGGCTTTGCTCGCGTAAGCGTGCGTCACGGAGATGCACAACTGCACCTTGTCGGCGACAACCGGAGTCATCCCCCTCAAGACATTGGGGCGATCATCACCCGAAGTCAGGCCGCCTTACGGATTCACTGGCATCGGTATGCCCCAGAGCTCGAGTTGCA
>JBEBGB010001216.1:0-1275 GCA_040081675.1 Vicinamibacterales bacterium | reverse complement strand
AGCGAGGCCACGATGCTTCCGAAGAGGAGCACGCCGATGACGCCAAGGGACCAGCTGATTGGGAACGCGCCGTCGAACATCTCGTTCAGCCAGAGCATCTTCAGGCCGACGAAGATCAGAATGAAAGCCAGCCCGTAGCTGAGCAGGTAGAAGCGTTCCACGGCGCCGGCCAGCATGAAGTACATCGCCCGCAGGCCGAGAATCGCGAAGACGTTCGAGGTGAAGACAATGAGCGGCTCGCGCGACACCGCGAAGATGGCGGGCACCGAGTCGACCGCGAAGATGATGTCGCTCATCTCGAGGAAGACGAGCGCCACGAGCAGCGGCGTCGCGTGCCACACTCCATTCAGCTTCACCACAAAGCGTTGTCCGTGTACGTGCGGCGTCACCGGCATCATCCGCCGAATGAGCCGCACGACAGGGTTCTTCTCCGGGTCGACCTTCCGTTCGGGCGCCCACAACATCTTGACGCCCGTCAGCAGCAGGAAGGCGCCAAAGAGCAGCACGACGACGTGATACTGCATCAGCGCCGAGCCGATGGCGATGAAGATGGCCCGGAACACCAGCGCGCCGATGATGCCGTAGAAGAGCACGCGATGCTGGTACAGGGTCGGGATCGCGAAGTAGGCAAACACCAGGACGAAGACGAAGATGTTGTCAACGGCCAGCGATTTCTCGACGATGTAGCCGGTGAGGAATTCGAGTCCGACCTGCCCACCAACCTCAGGGCCGAACTTCCCCGCCGCGTACTGGTAGAAGCCGAAGTTGAACAGCAGGGCGGTGGCCACCCAGATGACCGACCACGTGAGCGACTCGCGGAATGACACGACGTGCGCGTCCCGGTGGAAGATACCCAGGTCGATCGCCAGCAGCATCAGCACGAAGGCGGTGAAGCCGGCGTAGAACCACCAGTATTCAGCGAACGGAAACAGCAGCGGCATGTCGAGCATTCTCCCCATCACCTGACGCGGCCGACAGGCCCCTGGCCAGAGCGGCCGCGAAGGGCGCTGGCAAGACCGCTACCAGCCGGAGACGACGATAGAGGGATCTGGTGGGCTCGACAAATAGATACTTGCGTGTTGATGTATTCGTAATATCTATGGGTTCACTGGCTATCCAAAGAGGTCGGCCTGGGCCGCGTTGGTGATGGCGAGGACAGCGGGGTGCTTGACGCGCCGTTCGGCGGAAATGGCGTAGTAGCGCTCGCGTACCGACGCGACGCGGCCGATGGGGCGGACGCCGTACTGACGAGCGATCTCCCGTGCGATGGCGGTG
>JBEBGB010001215.1:0-1275 GCA_040081675.1 Vicinamibacterales bacterium | reverse complement strand
CTTCGCGACGTCTAACTCCGGCTGCACCAGACGCCGCCGCTGCGGCTATCATCACGAGGCGCGCGGCGCTGGTGAGCCGGGGCGTTAGACCGACCAAGAAGATCTAGCAGGGTGGGTTTCGTCACGCTCGGAGAGACTGCATACTCCGACGGTGTGCCACGCACGAACCTGGCAACCGTGCGACGTCATGCTCCTTTGCCCCATCGTTCTCGAATCGCCAGCGGCTGGTGCGGCTTCGTGGCATCGGCCTGCATCGGCGGCGTGGTGTCGGGCATCATGGCTGTGGCACCAGGCTCCGGTCGCGGCAGACCGTCGTGCGGACGCACCGGCACGCGCGGGGGCTCTGGACGCGCAGTCGACGCACCACGCTCCGGCGTCGGGCCTCGTTCATCGGACTGCCGCCGCGGGCACCATGGGTGGGAGGTGTGCTCGGCTCGCGACAGCGCGTCCGGCGCACGCCATCGGCGGGTCTAACCCCCGGCTGCACCAGACGCCGCCGGGGCAGGTATCATCCCGACGTGTGCGGCGCTGGTGAGCCGGCACGTTAGGCCGACATGACACACAGAAGGACGAGAAAGACGATGAAGTTGCTGATCTGTTTGGCTCTGTCGTTTGCGCTACCGACTTCGGCGTACTCCCAAACACAAGTCAAGGCCGCCCCGCCAGACGTAGAAGCGGCAGTCTTCTCTGTTCTAGACGAACTCGACGATGCGTTCACTCGACAGGATCCTGTTGCGTGGGAGAACACGTTCAACTTTCCGCATTACCTACTCACAGGGTCCGAGCTTCGTGTGTTCGAACGGCCAGGCCAGACGACACGAGAGCAAATGCGAGTCAACGTGCCACCTGGTTGGGATCACGGTGGACAGACCAAGAGGGAAATCGTGCAAGCGTCACCGGAAAAAGTGCACGTGCTCATAACAACATCACGATTTCGAGCTGATGGGTCGCTCATCGATTCGTTCGACTCCCTCTTCGTCCTCACAAAGATCGCCGGACACTGGGGTGTGAAGCTTCGCTCATCGTTTGCACAGCTTCGGTAACATCGATTGAACGGCCTAACATCGTCTGGAGCCGACGTGGCTTCCGGTCAAGGGCCGAGAGAGCCACGCGGCTCAGACGAAGCGTTAGCCAGACAAACCGAAATGCAGGACGCTCCAAAACAGATCAAACGTTTGGTCCGAGAATGGGCAGGAATCGCTCACGATCGCGACTTGCGCAAAGCCCTCAGCGAGCTTCGCATGCAGTTTGATCGCTGGGATCGCCGCGACATCG
>JBEBGB010000368.1:0-5282 GCA_040081675.1 Vicinamibacterales bacterium | reverse complement strand
AGACCGAGTTCGAGGGCCGCGTCGCTGGTCGGCTGGCGTTGGGCGACCGGACGCAGCAGGTCCTCCGCCTCTTTGTATTTGCCGCGCTCGCTCAATGCGCGCGCGTGAAGCGCAACCAGCACCGGGTCGAGCTGGTCCTTTTCCGTGAGCGCCACAACTTCGTCGTAGCGCCCCTCGACCAGTGCCCGCATGGCCAACTGCGCGGGCGTTTGAGGAGCCGTGGGGGTGGGCGTGGCAGGTCGACGCACTTGCGCGATCGCCACCGGGAAGAGGGCACCGAGCACCAGCACGGCCGCCACACCGACTGCCTTGCGCGTCATTTGCACATTATATAGGACGGTTTTTCGGCGCTTTGGCCGGGTTTCTCAGTAAACAACGGCCAGGGCGGTCAGGACGGTCAGGACGGTCAGGACGGTCTGGACGATCTGGACGGTCACGAAGGGCAGGTCGGTAGGGACGGTCGGGACATCAAGACAGTCAGATCGGGATCAATGATGGTCACGCCAAGTCCGGCAACCTTGTCACCGCTCCGCTTGCTCAGCGCTTCGAACGACGCCGTCGGAGCGGCGCCGCGTGGCGCGACGCCCGGATCTCGTAGTGCGCAATCGCCAGCGGCTCGTCATCACGCATCACGCGAAGCCCGTCCTCGCGCAGTTCGGCCATGAGATCGTCGCGCGTTCCAGACGTCCGTTCGATCTGCCTCTGCCCGTCGCGACCGAACGTCACTCGGAACTCGACCCACAGCTGCCGCTCGTCGACGAGGTCGCTCCACGCGTGCGCATGATCGCTGCGAATCAGTACCGGCGTGCATGCGCCGCAGGACGTGTAGAACAGAGCTTCGGCTGGAGGAACGATGGTCTCGACCGCGTGTCGGCGTTGGAACACGGCTTCGCGCCCTTCGAGAACCCAGCGATCCGCCACGGCGTCGTCGACATCCCCGAATGGCCCGCGAGTCACCAGATGCACACGAGGCCCTTCGATGAGATAGGTGTCCATCGCCGGGTCGCTGAAGCTCTTGGTTTGGAAGCTCTCGACTCGATGACCATGTGGACACTGCAGGATTTCGTCCAGTACGACGACGTGGTCAAACATCCCCATTTTCACTCATCGCCGGTGCAGCCCGTTCCGAGCCACCGGCTGAAGCCTCCTTTGACGACGACGATGCCATCGTCGAAAGACGACGATCAAGCAAGAAGATCGTGCCAATGTCGGGATCCAGTCCTGAATGACGACGATGCTCTCGGACGTCGCTGCGGCGTGGGCTCTCAGCACCGGTCTCGATGTCTCACGTTCGTTGGCCCGCGCCCCTGACTACGCCCGCTGCAGGAGCGGCCGCAGCGTTCGCACGTCGCCGAGGTGCTCGAGACCGTACACAGCATCAACGAGCTGCCCGGCCTTCCCCGCCCCGATCACCGGCGCGATGAGATCGCGCGCCTTGTCCACGATCTCAGTTCTGGTCATGGGATTGCGGATGGTACCGCGCACCGCTTCCACACGTTCGGTGAGGCGCGTGCCATCCGTCAGCGTGATCTCCACGACGGCGACGCGCGCAGGCAGTAAGGGCACGAGCGCCTCGTCTTTCACGAGCTGCACTTTGGCGCGCTGAGCGAGGACCGTCGCGTCCTGCATCCGCAACTTGTCGTGCGCGGCCTTGAACGACGCGGTCTTGTCGACGAGCATCACCGCCACCATGTGCTGCAGGCAGATGTCCGGCATGTCGCGGTTATCGACCACCGTAGCCACGGTCGGCGCCAGTCGAACCACAACGCGTTGCACCTGATCGGCCTCGAACGAGTGTTTGCGACGCGCCACTTCGATCGCGTCGAGCGGCGCCTGAATCGGCGTGCCCACGGTCCACTTCTTGATGTCGGTGCGCGTGATCTCGTAGCGGCTGCCAAGGCCATCGACCAACAGAGAGGGATCGGCCTTCGGCGCGTTCGCCAGAAAGAAGTTGTCGTCGCCGGAGAGGACATCGTCGACACCGTTCCATCCGAGCTGCACCAGAATCGCGGCGGTCACGCCGCTTCTCGCCGGCATGCCGCCGAACACGAACCCCTTCTCGATGTGATCGGTGTCGCGCCCCCAGGACGCAATGCCTGACGACTGCTGCGCGGTGTAGTCGAGCATCCACCGCATCTGCTGAGCGGTGAGCTTCGCCGCGGAGCCAGCCGCCGCGGCCGCGCCGAACACTCCCGCGATCGAATGCGTGCTCTGATGGCTCTCGTTTCTGAAGTCGACGCCGCCGAGCGCGAGCGTCATGCGCGGACCGACGTCGTAGCCAAGCGTCACCGCACGCAGGAACGCCTCGCCGCTGATGCCAAACTCCTCGCCGCTGGCCAGCGCCGCCGAGACGACCGGTGCACCCGGGTGACACTGCGACGGTCCGTGCGAGTCGTCTGTCTCGTCGGAGTGCGCGAGCACGCCGTTGGCAAGTGCGGCTTCAATCGGCCCGGCCAGCAGCGTCGAACCAACGACCGTGGCCGTCTGCTTGCCGCTCTGCGCACGCGCGAAGCGCAGCGCAGCCTGTCCGGGCGCCAGCTCGGACCCGGAGATCATCGCGGCAAATGTGTCGAGGATATGGTGCTTGGCGTGCTCGAGCACCTCAGACGGCAGCGCCCGACCGGCCGCATTCGCCATATAGGCACTGAGCGTGCGCATCACCGACCCCGGAGGCTGCGCCAACACGGAGAGGCGCGCAGCGGCCGACGCGACCAGCGTCAGCCCGGCCGTCTTCAGCACTTCGCGGCGTGTGAATCGCGACATCAGTCCTCCATCTGCCCAACACAGAGCCGCGTCAGCCTGGGTCCTACAAGTCCCGGATGCGTGCCGGGGCCGCAAGCAGCGCTGACGCCCCAAGTGCCATCACGCCGCGGCCAAGCGAGTAGTCAGCCGCTCCCGGATAGACGAGGTACCCGCGCCGGGCGCCGATGAGGTCCATCGAGCGGTGAAGCGCTGCGGCGTCAGCCGCGCCAGGGGTCGAATGCAGCTTGACCTCGATGGGCACGAGCCGCCGACCGCGCTCCACCACCAGGTCGACCTCGAGACCCTGAGCCGTGCGCCAAAAATACGACCGCGCATCTGGAATGTCGCGCTGGTAGACCGACACAATCTGGTCGACCACGAACGCCTCCCAACTGGCGCCTCGCGCCGGATGCGTATCAAGGTCGCGCAATGTGCGAATCCCCAAAAAGTAGTGCAGCAGTCCGCTATCGCGGAGGTACAGCTTTGGGCTCTTCACCAGACGCTTCCCCAGGTTGACCGCATACGGAGCAAGCTTCCGAACCAGAAAGGTCTGCTCCAGGATGTCGACGTACCGATTCACGGTGTGATAGCTCACGCCGAGCGAGGCTGCAATCTGCGACGCGTTCCACAGGCCTCCGTTGACGTGCGCCAACATGGTCCATAGCCGTCGCATCTGCCCGGCGGAGACATCGAGCCCGAGCGCGGGCAAATCGCGTTCGATGAACGTACGCGTGTAGGCCTCGAGCCACATCGTCCGGTCCACGTCCGACGCCGCGAGAAAGGCTGACGGAAAGCCACCACGCAGCCACAGGGCATGGAGCCCCTGTGGGCGCCGGCGCGCGCTGACTTCTTCCCAGCGCAAGGGGCACATGTCCACGAACGAGGTTCGCCCCGCCAACGTTTCGGAGACCTGGCGCACCAGCGTGGGTGACGCCGATCCTGCGAGCACGAACCGGCCGCGCCTCGACGGGCGCTCGTCGACGATGGACCGCAGGAGCGGGAACAGCGCGGGCACGCGCTGGGCTTCGTCGAAGATGATGCGGTCGCCCAGTTGACGCACACGCCCCTCGGGATCGGCGGCAAGCGGTTCGGCGTCGGACGGCCGCTCGAGGTCCACATAGGACCATCCTGGCAGCGCGTGCTTGAGAAATGTCGTCTTCCCGCATTGACGCGGCCCGAGGACCGTGGTCACCGGAAATCGTGCCAACGACCTCGACAGCGCGTCGCCGTAGTGCCTTGCGATCACGTGTGCATAATAGCATCGTGACTTCTATTTTGCACGATGCCTCGAGGTCTCGAGCCGCGCGGCGTCAAGCGCCGGATAGAGCAGCCACACGCGCGGTCAGTACCGGAAGAGCCGGTTGACCTTGACAACCACCGCGCGGTTCTTGATGTCGGGAATCCCTGACGTCCGTGTGTTGCGCTCGTCCGTGTAGACGACGAACAGCTCGCTGCCCGGGTGGTACTCCCAGCGGAAACGCAGGTTGTTGCTGAACGACCGGTCGGTCGAGTTGAACTGCACGAGCGCGCTCGTGGACATGCGCGCCGAGAAGGCATAGTCCCACCTGGTGCGGATGATCTTCTGCGTGAACGTCCCGTTGGACAGCGCGATGTGGTTGATCGCCACATTCGGCTCCACTGAAAACTGCGGCGACATCGACATGCGCGCCGAGCCGAGCGTCAGGGCTGTGATGGTGCCGTTGTAGTACTGGCCGCGCTGAACTCCGACGGTGCCCGAGAGGCCTGTGCCCTGCCCGAAGGCATAGGAGGTCAACACGTCGCTGAACTCGTAGCCGCCCACCGGGATGGTCACGCCCGAGATCGTGAACGGGCTCACGAGCAGTTCGTAGTCGCGCGTCGCATCGACGGTGAACTGGTTGCTGTTCTCGAACTCGACATTGAAGCGCCCCGTCAGCTGCCGCGTCTCGAGCGACCCTCCGCCGTTCACGAAGTACTCGATGTTGGCCTCGGTTGTGTACTTGCGGACGAGTTTGCTCCCGCGCGGCCTCGGGCTGAATCGCAGCGAGCCGAACGTCCGCTTGAAATCGTCACGACGAACGAAGCCTATTTCCGGGTTGAAATGGTCGCCGACGGTCAGGTACTCGAACCGTGCGCCGTAACGGTCGGCACCATAGTCGAACCGCGCCTGGGCACTCACATCATCGCCGACGAGACCGGGCGTGTCAGTCTTGGCCAGATAGCCGCCGAGGTTCACGTCCTGGAAGAACGAGAACGATGCGTCGGCCGCATAAGTCTGGCCGGCACCGAGCTTCGACACCGTTTGCGATCGATTGGTGAACAGCCCGCCGACGCTGCTCCGACGCAAGATGTCCTGCTTCACTCGAAGGACCGTGAAGTTGGTTGCCGGCGTCGCCGACACGTCTTCGTCGCCAGCCTCGATGTTCATGATGCCGATGCCGGTCCGGCCGACCTTGCCGGTGAGCCGTCCTCCCGCGTCGATCGGGATGACGGACCCCTGATTGAGTCCAATGCGGCGGCTGTAGAACATCTGCGGCGTGTTATTGGTGCTGCCACCACCA
>JBEBGB010001214.1:0-1277 GCA_040081675.1 Vicinamibacterales bacterium | reverse complement strand
TTGACCTGAGCCCCGAAAACTCCTCCAGATTTAGGTAGAGTCCGTCCCGAAGGAAGGAGACGGACGATGAAGGCAAGTCGGTTCAACGAGGAGCAGATTGTCGGGATCTTGCGGGAGCATGAGGCCGGGTCGAAGACGGCCGACGTTTGCCGCCGACACGGGATCAGCGAAGCGACGTTCTACAAGTGGAAGGCGAAGTACGGTGGTATGGACGTGTCGGACGCCCGCCGCCTGAAGACCCTGGAGAGCGAGAACGCGCGTCTGAAGAGGCTGCTGGCCGAAGCGATGCTGGACAACGCGATGCTCAAGGAGATCGCGTCAAAAAAATGGTGACGCCCGCTGCCCAGCGCGACGCCGTGTCTTGTTTGAAGCACGGCTTTGCGGTGAGTGAGCGGCGGGCGTGTCTGGTGATCGGCGCCGATCGCGCCTCGGTGCGCTACCGGCGCTGCCGGCCCGATGACGGAGCCATCCGCCAGCGGCTGCGCGAACTGGCCGCGACGCGCCGCCGGTTCGGCTATCGCCGGCTTCATCTCTTGCTCGATCGCGAGGGCGTGCACATGAACCACAAACGGCTACGGCGGCTTTACACCGAAGAGCGGCTTCAGGTCCGCCGGCGGGGCGGTCGTAAGCGGGCGCTCGGTACGCGGGCGCCGCTCGCTCTGCCACAGGGGCCCAATCAGCGATGGTCACTGGACTTTGTCAGCGACGCACTGAGCGACGGGCGACGCTTCCGTATCCTGGCCGTGGTCGACGATTACACGCGCGAGTGTCTGGGCCTGGTTCCCGACACCTCGCTCTCAGGACAACGTGTTGCACGCGAACTCGACGCCATCATCGCCGTCCGCGGCCGGCCCAAGACTTGCGTCTCCGACAACGGCACGGAACTCACCAGCATCGCGATCCTGCAGTGGTCCCAAAAGACCAAGGTCGAATGGCACTACATCGCGCCGGGCAAGCCGCAGCAAAACGCGTTTGCCGAATCCTTCATCGGGCGTTTGCGCGACGAGTGCTTGAACGAAACCCTGTTCGGCTCTCTGCCGCACGCCCGGGACGTCCTGGCCAGTTGGAAGACCGATTACAACACCGTGAGGCCACACAGCGGCGTCGGCAACGTTCCACCCGCCGTCTACGCCGCCAGCGTTCCCGCAATGCAACGGGACGGGGCGCTGCGCTCGCTTGGGGGCTTCGCGCCCCGTCCCGTTGCACCACCGAGCCGATCAGGCTCAAATGCAGAACGGTCTCTACCATCGGCTGGATGAAACTTGGGGCTCAGGTCA
>JBEBGB010000039.1:0-18822 GCA_040081675.1 Vicinamibacterales bacterium | reverse complement strand
AGGCTATCTCACGATTGAAGCGGCTCGGTGGGCCGCGCAGGTGGTGGCCGTCGATCGATCCGACACGGTTCTCGACCGCGCCAAATCATTGGCCACACGGAGACGCGTCACCAACGTCATCTGGAAGCGGGGAGAGCTCGAGAAGCTGCCCATCAAGGATCAATCGGTCGATGTCGCCCTGTTGTCGCAAGCGCTCCACCATGCGGCGAACCCGGCGCGTGCCGTCGCCGAGGCCTCCCGAATTACGGTCGTTGGAGGACGCGTGCTCATTCTCGACCTTCGCGAACACCGCGAAGAGTGGGTGCGCGCCAAACTCGGCGATCGCGCGCTCGGATTCAGTGACGGCGAGTTGAAACGCATGCTCGTCGACGCAGGCCTGTCGGACGTCCGCATGGGCGTCGGGGCCAGCAAGTCTGGCGATCCATTCGCGGTGTTGATAGCCGCCGCCACAAAACGTGACGACACTGCGCCGGCCCGCGAGAAGCGCGCGGCGACACACTAGCTGTTAATCGGAACCACGTCGTAGAAAAACTGCCATGGACATCAATCCGACAGCCGTACTGCAACACCTGCTCTCCAGACGCATCCTCGTCCTCGACGGCGCCATGGGGACGATGATCCAGCGGCACCAGCTGACCGAGCAGGACTTCCGGGGCACGCGCTTCGCCGACCACGGGCACGACCTCAGGGGCGACAACGACGTGCTCGTGCTCACTCGTCCAGAGGTGATTGCAGGCATCCACTGCGAATATCTCGAAGCCGGTGCGGACATCATCGAGACCAACAGCTTCAACAGCAACGCTGTTGCGCAGGCCGACTATGGGCTCGAGTCGATCGTCTACGAGCTGAATCTCGAAGCGGCGAAGATTGCCCGGTCCGCCGCGCAGGAGTACACCCAGCGCACGCCGGACAAGCCGCGCTTCGTGGCTGGATCGATGGGTCCAACCAACCGCATTCTGTCGATCTCTCCGGACGTGAACAACCCGGCTGCGAGAAACATCACGTTCGATGGACTCTGTGTCGCGTTCAAGGAGCAGGTCCGCGGGCTCATCGACGGCGGGTGCGATCTGCTGCTGCTCGAGACGATCGTCGACACCCTCAACGCGAAAGCGGCCATCGTCGCGATCGAAGAAGTGTTCGAAGAGAAAGGCGTCCGGCTTCCGTTGATGATCTCGGTGACGGTCACCGACCGCAGCGGGCGGACGCTGTCCGGCCAGACCATTGATGCGTTCTGGGTGTCTATCGCCCATGCGAAGCCGTTCACCGTCGGCGTGAATTGCGCCCTTGGTGCGCGCGACATGCGTCCGTACGTCGCAGAACTCTCCCGCCTCGCGGACTGCTATGTGCACTGCTACCCGAACGCCGGGTTGCCGAACGCATTTGGTGGCTACGACGAGTTGCCGGACGACACGGCCGGTGCACTCCGCGAATTCGCCGACGGCGGCCTCGTCAACATCGTTGGCGGCTGCTGCGGCACGACGCCGGACCATATTCGAGCCATTGGGAATGCGGTGAACGGCCTCCCGCCGCGCGTGCCGAGCAAGCTCGAACACGGAGTTCACGGAGCGGAACACGGAGAGCACGGTCAACACAACAGATCGACGGTGTCCTCCGTGGGCGGTGGCGAACCAGTGTCCTCCGTGTTAGCGCCTTCTGACGGCGTCGCGCACTTTTCCCAATTCGCCGGGCTCGAGACGCTCACGATCAGGCCCGAGAGCACGTTTCAGATGATTGGCGAGCGAACGAACGTGACCGGGTCCGCCCGTTTCGCGCGCCTCATCAAGACGTCGAATTACGCCGAGGCCGCAGCCGTGGCGCTGGACCAGGTTCGGGGTGGCGCGAACCTCATCGACGTGAACATGGACGAAGGCATGCTCGATTCCGAGCGTGCCATGACCGACTTCCTGAACTACATCGCGACCGAGCCTGACATCGCGCGCGTGCCGGTCATGGTCGATAGTTCGAAGTGGTCGGTGCTCGTCGCCGGGCTCAAGTGCGTTCAGGGCAAGTGTGTCGTGAACTCGATCAGCCTGAAAGAAGGCGAAGCCGACTTTCTCGAGAAGGCGGCAACGGTGCGCCGCTACGGAGCTGGTGTGGTCGTCATGGCCTTCGACGAACGGGGCCAGGCCGACACCGTCGAGCGGAAGGTCGAGATCTGTCAGCGCGCCTATCGTCTGTTGACCATCGAGGCCGGGTTCGATCCGACGGATATCATCTTCGACCCCAACATTCTTGCAATTGCCACGGGTCTCGAAGAACACAACGACTACGCGATCAACTTCATCGAAGCCACGCGGATCATCAAGGCCACGTGTCCCGGCGTGAAGATCAGCGGCGGTGTCAGCAATCTGTCGTTCTCGTTCCGCGGAAACGACATCGTTCGCGAGGCCATTCACTCGGCCTTCCTGTATCACGCGATCCGCGCCGGCATGGACATGGGCATCGTCAATGCCGGCCAGCTCGTGGTCTACGAGGACATTCCGAAAGACCTGCTCGAACGGGTCGAAGACATCATCTTCAACCGACGCCCTGACGCGACCGAACGTCTCGTCGAGTTCGCGGCGACGGTGAAAGGCAGCGGCAAGAAGCAGGAGCACGACCTGACCTGGCGCGAGAACACGGTCGAGGCGCGGCTGTCGCACGCGCTGGTCCACGGCGTGGTCGACTTTATCGATGTCGACGTGGAAGAAGCCCGCCAGAAGTTCGCAAAGCCCCTCGACGTGATCGAAGGTCCGCTGATGGACGGCATGAAGGTGGTCGGCGACCTGTTCGGCGCCGGAAAGATGTTCCTGCCGCAAGTGGTCAAGAGCGCTCGCGCCATGAAGAGGGCCGTCGCGTATCTCGAACCGTTCATGGAAGCAGAGAAGGCGCAGCGGGCGGCCGAGCAAGGGACGATCGCGTCGGTGCTCGGGGGCAAAGGCAAGATCGTGCTCGCGACGGTCAAAGGCGATGTCCACGATATTGGCAAGAACATCGTGGGTGTCGTGCTTGGTTGCAACGGCTACGAAGTGATCGACCTGGGCGTGATGGTGCCCACCGACAAGATCCTGCAGGCCGTAGCCGACTCCAAGGCCGACGTCCTCGGTCTGAGCGGCCTCATCACACCCTCGCTCGACGAAATGGTGTTCGTCGCGCGCGAGATGGAACGGCGCGGTCTGAAACTGCCGCTGCTCATTGGCGGAGCCACGACCAGCCGGCAGCACACGGCCGTGAAGGTCGCGCCCGAATACAGCGGCTCGACGGTGCATGTGGTCGACGCATCGCGCGTGGGCGATGTGATGTCGAGTCTGTTGAACGACACACAGCGCGATCGGTTCGACGTGTACAACCGAGGCCTGCAGGAACAATTGCGCGAGCAGCACAGCGCACGCCAGGCTCGTCCCCTGCTGCCCTACAAGGCCGCCTTCGACAACCGCCTCAGGCTCGATTGGACCCAGGAGCCGCTACCGACGCCTTCGTTCCTCGGACGACGAGCCATTGATGTGCCGCTCGAGGAGTTGGTGCCGTTCATCGACTGGACGTTCTTCTTCGCTGCGTGGGAGTTGAAAGGACGGTTTCCGGCCATTCTCGACCATCCTGAATACGGGCCTGTCGCGCGGGAACTCTATGACAACGCTCGTGTGCTGCTCGATCGCATCATCGGGGAAAAGTTGTTGACGGCGCGCGCCGCATACGGGTTCTGGCCCGCCGCCTCCGACGGCGACGACGTCGTCGTGTTTGCCGATGAGCATCGGACCGGTGAGCTTGTGCGCTTCAACATGCTTCGTCAGCAGGAAGCCGTGGCCGACAAGAAGCCGAACCTGTCGCTGGCCGACTTTGTGGCCGATCGAAAGGCACCTGTGAAGGACTACATCGGGGCGTTCGCGGTCACCGCGGGTATCGGTGCCGAGGAGCTTGCCAATGGCTTCGAGCGTTCGGGCGACGACTACAACGCCATTCTCGTGAAGGCGATTGCCGATCGTCTCGCCGAGGCGTTCGCGGCGTATCTTCACGCGCGTTCACGGGCCGAGTGGGGCATCGATGAGAAGTCCACAGCCGACGACCTGCTTCACGAGCGCCATCGCGGTATCCGGCCAGGCTTCGGGTACCCGGCGTGTCCGGACCACAGCGAGAAGTTCAAGCTGTTCGACTTGCTCGGCGCCACGGATGTCGGCATTGCCCTGACCGAACATGCTGCGATGACGCCTGCGGCGGCCGTCAGCGGTCTCTACTTCGCGAGCCCGCACGCCAAGTACTTCACGGTTGGTCGGGTGGGCGAGGATCAGATCTTCAACTACGCGCGACGCAAGGGTGCGTCGATTGCGGACACCGAACGGTGGCTCACCTCGACGCTCTCCTACGAACCTGCTCGCTGTTAGCCGACCGCCGTGCCCGAAGCCAACGCCGCACTGGGTAGCGCGGACCCTTCACGGGACCGCCGTTCCCCGTGATCGCGTGGCCCGCCATCCCTCCTTTGGTGCATGCACGTTGTCAACGTGTCCTACCGTAGATCATTCGCTGACGCGAATGGCCACTCATGAACCATGCGTGTCGTTGCACGCGCGTAGACCCTCACGGTAACCCGGTCGAGAACGTTAAGACGCTGACGCTTTTGTGAAGACGGTGCCGGTTCGTGTGCGGTAACAGCACACCGCAACGTACCTGGATCGTCACGTCGTAACTTCACTCTCGAGACAAGTCATTCGCAACGAGTTAGTTGCGAGAGTCGCGCATTGCTGGTCTTCCCCTTGCTCAATCAGGGGTAGCCATGAACATCCTCGCCTCTGTTCGCGCACTGCACTTGTGGGAACTAATCGGCTCGCGACGACTCGACGCGGCACGCCGTCGCCGCGCGCTCGCCTTGCTCGCGATTCTCGCGATGCTGGTGCCATCGGTGGCGCAGGCTGCAGGTCGCCGGAAACTCGACCCCGAGTTGAGCCGTCGGTCCGTCATACGTCGCGGAACGTCGCGGGTTGTTGTTCGGCTCTCGCCCGGCGCGACGTTGCCGGCGGGCCTTCGCACGTACGTCCGCGGCACCAGGCTGCAGCTGATTGATGCCTACGTCCTGAATCTTCCCGACTCGATGCTCTCGGATCTGGACGATGTGCCGGAGATCGCCAGCGCCCATCAAGACCGCGATGCGTGGGCCGCCGACTATCTGTCGACGAAAGCCACCGGCGCCGACGTCGCCCAGGACGTCTATGACCTCACTGGGCGCGGCATCGGCGTCGCCGTGCTCGACTCGGGCATTACTTCATGGCATGACGATCTGACGCCGGACCGCGGTCGTGCCCGGTACCCATACGGTCAGCAGCGTGTGTCGAAGTTCGTGGACTTCGTCAACAACCAGACCATGCCCTACGACGACCACGGGCACGGCTCGCATGTGGCCGGCATCATCCTCGGCAACGGGTACGACTCGAACGGCCGTGAATCCGGCATGGCGCCCGATGCCGCGCTGATCTCCCTGAAAGTGCTCGACAAAGAGGGCAAGGGATCGATCAGCACGATCATCTCCGCGCTCGATTGGGTGGCTGACAACGCCGACATCTACAACATTCGAGTCGTCAACCTGTCGCTCGGAGCGGCCGTCACACAGTCGTACTGGGTCGACCCGTTGGCGCTTGCCGCGCGGCGTCTGACCGAGAGAGGCATCGTCGTTGTTTCGGCGGCGGGCAACCTGGGCAAGAACGCGAAAGGCGAGCGGCAGTATGGCGGCATCATCGCGCCAGGTAACGCGCCCTGGGTGCTGACGGTTGGCGCCTCGAGCACCGAAGGCACCGCGCGAACGCAGGACGATGTGCTGGCGAGCTTCAGCTCGCTTGGTCCGACGCGTGGCGACTATCTCGCAAAGCCGGACCTCCTCGCGCCTGGACGAGGCGTGCTGTCGCTGGCTGTACCTGGCAGCACGCTCTATCAAGGCAACCAGGACTATCTGTCCTACGGCTCGCGCAAGACCGGGTATCCGCCGTACCTGTCGCTGAGCGGCACCAGCATGGCCACCCCCCAGGTGAGTGGCGCCGTTGCGTTGATGTTGCAGGCCAACCCCAACCTGACGCCGAATCTGGTGAAGGCGATTCTGCAGTACACGGCTCATGAGAATCCCGACTACTCACCGCTGCAAGAAGGCGCGGGTTTCCTCGACGTCCTCGGCGCCGTGCGCCTTTCCAAGTTCTACGCAGCCAATCGACCTGGCAGCCGTATGCCGGTCGAGCGCAGCTGGAGTCAACACATCGTCTGGGGCAATCACGAACTCTCGGGCGGCTATATCAATCCGCTCGCCAACGCCTGGTCCACGAAGGTGGTCTGGGGTGCAGCCATGGACAACATCGTCTGGGGCGTGCACTACGATGCCGAGAACATCGTGTGGGGCACGATGTGTTCGACCGACAACTGCTCGAACATCGTGTGGGGTGTCGGCGACGCCAGAGGCACGAACATCGTCTGGGGCGTCAACGACAACGCCGTGTGGGGCACGACGACCGCTGACAACATCGTCTGGGGTGTATCTAGCCTCGAGAACATCGTGTGGGGCGTCAGCGCTGGCGAGAGCGACAACATCGTGTGGGGTGTCGCCTGCGGTGGCGACAACTGCGCCAACATCGTCTGGGGTGTGCAGACCGCCGACAACATCGTGTGGGGTGTGGTCAGTCCCAACGAGAACATCGTCTGGGGTGTCGCAGACAACATCGTCTGGGGCGTGCTCGACTCGAGCGGGAACATCGTCTGGGGCGTCGCCAATGTGAACGACAACATCGTGTGGGGCGTCGCAGACAACGGCAACATCGTGTGGGGTGTCGCCGACAGTTCGAACATCGTGTGGGGTGTCAGCAGCGCGGACAACATCGTCTGGGGCGTCGCCGATAACATTGTCTGGGGTGTAGCCGATACCGACAACATCCTGTGGTCGTCCGCGGCCGGCGAGGGGCACTAGCCATGGGCGAAGTCGTGGTCTTCGGCCGCCAGGTCGAATCGCAGCGTGCCCAAGGCGAATCAGATCGCCAGGACAATGGCTTGTGGCGCACGGCTTTGCCAGTGTTGTCTTTCGGCGAGGTCATTTTGCGCGAGGTTCGTGAGTCGGATGCGCCAGCGCTGGTGCTGCACCTGACGACACCAGAGATCACACGGTTCATCTCGCCACCCCCGTCGACGATCGATGGCTTCGAGGAGTTCATCACCGCCTCGCAGCGGGCGCGCGCAGGCGGCGAGGGAGCATGCTTCGCCGTGACCCTTCGTGACCTGGACACGGCTATCGGACTGTTTCAGATCAGGCTGACCTCGTCGGCTGAGAACGACGCGAGCCAATTCAGCGGCGTTCGCGACTCAGCGGAGTGGGGATTTGCGGTCGCCACACCGTATTGGGGAACAGGAGTCTTCCTGCGTGGCGCGGCGCTGGTTCTCGACTTTGTCTTCGAGCAGATGCGTGTGCACCGTCTCGAGGCGCGATGCGCGCTGAAGAACGGTCGCGGGGGCAAAGCGCTCGTCAAGGTCGGCGCGGTTCCCGAAGGCATCCTCCGCAAGGCATTCACCTGCGGCGACGAGCACATGGACCAAGTGCTCTACGCCATCGTCGATCAGGACTGGCGAGCCTCACGCGATCGCACGCGCGCGATTGACGTCGCGTTCGTGCACTAGAGGACCGGGCATAACCCACGACGCACAACAGAACGGAGGCGCCTTACGCGCATTTCCCCTGTTGTGCCTCGTGGGAACTCTCAGCTACGACAAAAAGCTCTACAAAGGACACGGAGTTCCACACAGAGGGCACGGTTCCCTCCCAAGAAGCGCCGTGCGTCTCCGTTCGTAGTCCGTGTAATCCGTGTTAGTGCATTTCGTGTCCCGCCGCTGCTAGCAGCCCGTGGTGAAAGTCCCGCGTCGCACCGAGACGGGCGAGGCGCCCGGGTCGCAAGGCGGGAAGAGCGAGTTTATTGGGCATAAATGAGCGATGAGCAACGCCGCGAGGCGGGATGCATCGCCCGTCGAATGCAGCGGGACTTTCACCACGGGCTGCTAGCCTCGCTCCACTGCACGCGAGCCGTCAGCGACCCACTCGCTCCACGACCCCGGATACAGACGCGCACCGAGGACCCCGGCGTGCTCCAATGCGAGAAGGTTGTGGCAGGCAGTGACGCCGGACCCGCAATAGCACACCACGTCGGGTCCACTGACGCTGCCGACCGACTGCTCGAACCGCGCACGCAGATCCGCAGGAGCGAGGAAGCGACCATCAGCCAGGTTCCACTGGAAGAAGTGGTTGACCGCGCCAGGAATGTGCCCGGCGACCGGGTCGAGCGGCTCGACGTCACCGCGATAACGTTCGGGTGCCCGGGCGTCCACGAGGTGCGAGCCCGGAGTGGCGACGAACGCTGGCAGCGCCTCGGCGCTGACCGTCAGCCCAGGTCGCGCTGCGCCGTGAAACACCTGCGGGGGACGAGACTCGACGCCTGACACCGTCGGTCGCCCTTCACGCGTCCAGGCGGCGAAACCGCCGTCGAGCACCGCAACGGCGTCGTGGCCCATCCACTTGAGCAACCACCAGAGCCGGCTGGCCCACATTCCAGAGTCCTGGTCGTAGGCAACGACCTGTGTGCCCGGTCCTATGCCCAATCGGCCCAGTGTCGCGACCAGAGCGTCTGGATCTGGCAGAGGGTGCCGCCCGTTCAAGCCGGTCTTGACGCCAGACAAATCCCGATCCAGATGCGCGTAGACGGCACCCGGCACGTGCGATTCGACGTACGCGCGTTCGCCCGCGTCGGTATCCGCCAATTCGAACCGACAGTCGACGACGACGGCCGTTGAAACGGGGAGTAAGTCCGCCAGGGCCGCTGTGCCGATGAGTGTCCCGTGAGTCATGGAGACGAACGATAGCAAATCCAGAACGTCGTTCGTTCCAACCCCGACACCCGAGGTCGATGCAGCTCTGGTGAGCAACTGCGACAAATCACCTATAAAATGTTGCGATACCCATGACATCAGACGAGAGCGCGCCGTCGGACGTGACGGCTCAGGTCGACTTCATTCGGTCGATCATCGACGCCGACCTGGCGGCCGGCAAGAATCACGGTCGCCTGGCGACGCGGTTTCCGCCCGAACCGAACGGCTACCTGCACATCGGGCATGCCAAGTCGATCTGCCTGAATTTCGGCGTCGCGGCCGAACGGGGCGGCACTTGCAATCTGCGATTCGACGATACGAATCCGACGAAGGAAGACGTCGAGTACGTCGACGCCATCCAGCGTGACGTCATCTGGCTTGGCTTCACCTGGGACGCCATGTTCTACGCGTCCGACTACTTCGAGCAGCTGTATCACTTCGCCGTCGAGCTGATCAAGGGAGGCAAGGCGTATGTCGACGGTTTGACCGCCGACGAGATTCGCGAGCATCGAGGCACGCTCACGGAGGCTGGCACGAACAGCCCGTATCGCGACCGGCCAATCGAAGAGAACCTCGACCTGTTCCGGCGCATGCGCGCCGGCGACTTCGAAGACGGCCAGTACGTGTTGCGCGCCAAGATCGACATGGCGTCGCCGAACATGAACATGCGCGACCCGGCGCTCTACCGCATCCGGCGGGCGACGCACCACCGAACGGGCGACGCGTGGTGCATCTACCCGATGTACGACTACGCGCATCCGCTATCTGACGCCCTCGAAGGCATTACCCACTCGCTCTGCACCCTCGAGTTCGAGGACCATCGTCCGCTGTACGACTGGTGCGTCGACAACCTGTTCCAGGGCGACAAGCCCCAGCAGATCGAGTTCGCGCGGCTGAATCTGAACTACACGGTCACGAGCAAGCGCAAGTTGCTGCAGCTCGTGCAGCAGCATCACGTGTCAGGCTGGGACGACCCGCGGATGCCGACCGTGGCCGGCCTGCGCCGTCGCGGCTACACGCCCGAGTCGATCCGCAACTTCTGCGCACGCATTGGCGTCGCGAAGAAGGAGAACGTCATCGACATGGCGCAGCTCGAGCACGCGGTCCGCGAAGATCTGAACCGTCGCTCGCCTCGCGTGATGGCAGTGCTTCGGCCGCTGAAGGTCGTGATCACGAACTACCCCGAAGGCCAGTCGGAAGACGTCGACGTCATCAACAACCCGGAAGACGAGTCGGCCGGCACGCGCAAGGTGCCGTTCTCGCGCGAGCTGTTCATTGAACGCGACGACTTCCGGGAAGATCCGCCGAAGAAGTTCTTCCGTCTGTCCCCAGGCCGCGAGGTCCGTCTGCGCTGCGCGTATTTCATTACGTGCACCGAGGTGGTGAAAGACGCACAGGGTGAGGTCATCGAGCTTCGCTGCACGTACGACCCTGCCACTCGCGGCGGCGATGCGCCCGATGGACGTCGAGTGAAGGCAACCTTGCACTGGGTGTCGGCACCGCACGCGATCGACGTCGACGTGCGGCTCTACGATCGGTTGTTCCTCACAGAAGATCCGGAACGTGTGCCCGAGGGCAAGACGTTTCTGGACAACATGAATCCCGCGTCACTCGAGACCGTGTCCAACGCGAAAGCGGAACCCAGCCTGCGGACTGGAAGCCCCGGAGACAAGTTCCAGTTCGAACGCCTGGGCTACTTCTGCGTCGACCTCGAGAGCCAGCCTGGCGCGCTCATCTTCAATCGCACCGTCTCGCTGCGAGATACGTGGGCGAGGATCGAAGGACGGCAGGACTAGTGACCTGTCCTTGTCAGATGTACAGCGGCTTCCTTGCGAGGCATCCCGCCTCGCTGCGTTGCTCATCGCTCACTTATGCCCAATAAGCTCGCTCTTCGCGCCTTGCGATCCGGGCGCCGCGCGGCAGAATCCACTGCACATCTGACAAGGACAGGCCACCAGTGGAGTATCTGATCACCCAATACGAGCTGGAGGCTGGTGCGCTCGAGATCCAGTACATCGAAGAGTACTTTGGCGAGTTTCCGCGAAAGAAGACGGCCGCCGAAATCGTCTCGCGCCTGTCGGCCCGCACCCACTCGATCTTGCTCGCATCGGCCTCGCTCCAAGACGACCCTGGAACGGTCGTTCCGGTGTCCTACAAGGTGGCGCACGAAATCCACGCCCAGGAAGCCGAGCCGAAGCTGGCGGAACTCGTGCACCGACTTCGGGACTACGTGAAGTTCGACGATCGGCGCGTCCTCTACAGCTGGATTGGTGGCACTCGCCGAGACTGGCGCGGCCAGGGACACTTTCGCGCGCTCACCGAACAGCAGGAACACTGGGCCATCGAGCATGGCTTCGACGAAATCGTGGTCAAGACGAAGAACAAGTTCTACGACATGCGTGGAACACTGGACCACCTTCGCTTCGAAGTCGTGAAGTACGAACGCGACATGAAGGACAACGCGGAGTCGAAGGTGTACTTGAGCAAGAAGCTCATGCCCGAACTGCTCGGTCGACATCGCAGCACACGCACGGTCGTGCAAGCCACGATCTGAGACCAGCACAGGCTGGGTGCGTGTGAAGCCAACGACAAGGAGAACGTTAGCGTGGCGCCGAACACACCGTACACACCCCAGCTCGAAGGGCGAGACCCGCTCGCTTCGATGCGCGACTCGATTCCGGCGATTGCCGCGGCTGTGGCTGGGTGGACTCCGGAGCAGTTCGATCGACCGATCGCGCCAGGGAAATGGACCGCGCGGCAGGTGCTCACGCATCTGGCACAAACCGAGATGGCGCTTGGCACCCGCGCACGCATGGCGCTCACCAAACCGGGCTTCGTCGCGCAGTCCTTCGACCAGGATCGGTGGCTTGGCCGCGAGAGCTTCCTCACTGGTCCAGAGGCGGTACAGGCGTTCACGCTGCTCGCCAGCCTGAACCTCGGACTCTACGCGTCGCTGTCAGATGCCGATCGACAGACCGATCTCATGCACGACGAGTACGGACCGATGACCGTCGATTGGATCATCCACCAGGAGGCCGGACATCAGGTGCATCACCTCAAACAGTTGCTATCGGCGCCCCGCTAGAGCGGTTTGAGATTTCGTGCAGTGTCGTCCTTGGTACTTCGTTCTTCGTTCCTGGAGCGCGGCATGGCTCAGAGGTCACTCCTGGCGGCTCACGAAGATACCGGCACTCCGATCCTTCTCGACCGCATTCCACTCGAAGCACCGTCCGTTCATCGCGACGTACACGCCTGGCGGCAGTGTCTGCACGAATGACAACGCGCTACCAAGGTTGAAGAGTCCATCCGAACTGCCAAACGCGTACGGGACCATCGCACCGGTGAGCACGATGGTCTTCTTCGAAAGGTGCGGATCGCCGGCGACGACCCGCGCCGTGTCGACCATGGTGTCGGTGCCATGCGTGATGACGAGTCTCGATTCAGCTGACGCGCGGCAGGCATCGACGATGCGCTGGCGGTCGTCCGCGGTCATGTCAAGGCTGTCCATCATCAGCAGCGTCTCGACAACAACCTCGACCCGGCATCTGCCCAGCCGCAGCATCTCGGGCACGTGCGTGTCCTTGAAGAACAGCGTGCCGGTGAGTTCGTTGTACTCCTTGTCGAAGGTTCCGCCCGTGACGACGATGCGGATCATTGCTGATCGGTCGAAGGCAGCTGTGTCGCGTCCGCGGAGATATACAGCGAGTTGAACAGCATCGGGAACGTGGCGTGCGTCTGTGCGCGATGTTGTGGTCGCAAGCCGAACAGGACGACGCGGCCCGGGCGCATGTTCACCTCGACGACAGCCGCGCGTCCCGCCATCGCGTCTTCGCCGCGCAACCAGCCTGACGCCACAATCTCCTCGTTCGGGTAGCGCGCAATCACTGACGCGCGCGTTGCGTTGAAGCCATCGACGAGCGCGAAGAACGGACTGTTGTTGTAGAACCCGTAGGTGTCCGCCGCCATGCCGTAGCCGATGGGATTCGACGTGTCGACCTGAATGCGAAGAATCGTGCCTGGCGCGAAATGCTGATCCCGTCGCAAGCCGCGCTTCTGGTTGCGCACCGGCACCGGGAAACGGTCGACGACCAGATCGGTGGCGGCACCGAGCGCGACGAGCGTGCCGCCGTCGCTGACGAATCGCTGCAGGCTGTCGACGCCGAGATCGCCGATGCCGCCGCGATATTCGGGCCGAATGGCCACGCCGAGATTGCCGTCGACGATCTCGCGCGGCAACTGGTCGGCCAGGATGATCGCGTCGAACTTCCGACGCAGCCCGCCGGCTCGAAGGTCGGCGTTGTGAATTGTCGTGAACGGGAACTCATACTGCTCGAGCACCCACCGCGTCCAACCCTCGTCGATGTTGCCGCTGGTCCACGGCGCATACAGCGCGACGCGTGGCATGCGCACTGGCTGTCGCGGTTCGTCGGGTATGCCGGGTGGCGGTGGTTCCGTCGTCGAGAAGACGACGCCGACGTCACGTGCAATCTCTTCCAAGAGTGCGCGACTCGCACCCTCGACCAACGCGTGCGACGAGGGCGTGAAGGACACTTTTGCGCCAGACTTGAGCAGCCTGTTCACCGCGATCGCACTGTCGGCGCCAACGTAGTCGAAGACGAAGCGCTGACCCGTGCCCTCGACCTTTCCCGGGAGACGAACGGGCGACGTGACGCGCGTCATCTTCAGCTGCGGCAAGGCTTCGTTCGCGAAGTCGACCGTCACACCGAACTGCATGCCGAGCGACCAGGCAGTGACGTCGTAGGGAGGTTCGGCGGGAAGGTTCGGAGCGCGCCGCACTTCAGGGTAGGTCTGCTGTTCGAGCAGGTCCTTCGCGTAGCGAGCAAAGACCTGCGTCATAGGAATCACGAGCGTGCCCGCCGCGTAAGGCTTGTCATCCACCTCGAACGCCGCATCGGCCCGAAAGATCTCCACGCCGCCCATCATGAGACGTTCCGCCAAGTGAAGGGCCTCACGCGGGTCCTGCTGGATATCGAGTGGAATGAGAATCGACTTGGCCGCCCCCACGCGTCCGTCCTCGACCGTCTGACGATTCACCTCGTAGATCTGCCGCAAGATGGCTTCGCGTCTGTCGGCCGCCGTATCGAGCAGCGCCAGCGTCGAAATCATCTGGTAGTCCACGATGTCGCGGAGGGTCCATCGACCACCCATCCACGGCCGTGGATACTCGGTGCGAGGCGTCGTGTCGAGTGGTGCCCCAATGATGCCCGGGCTCGGCACGATCGCGTCCATGGCGGCCTCGCGCGCCAGGTCCGTCGGCAAGGTGCTCCGACCTGATGCTCGTGCCTGCTCGACCGGCGAGGCGATACGTACGCTCGCGACTTCGGTGAGCAGGCCGATCTGGTTGTGCCACCAACCGGACCACGCCATCGCGCCCTGCCAGAAGTTGGTGTAGGTGGAGTTGTAGATGATGCCGTCCTTGCCCGCGGCCTCGAGTGCCGCCGCCTGCGACTGTCCGAGAACCGCGTTCCACCGGTAGATGAGCGGGTGCACATTCGGGTTGATCGGATCGGTCGCTGGCATCACGAAGATGCGCGGGCCGCCGGCCCCCATCTGGTGTTCATCGAGCCATACCGACGGCATCCAGTCGTGCCAGGCCACCTGCGCCATGTACTGACTCTCCTTCTGCGTCAGCATGTACATGTCGCGGTTGTTGTCGTGGCCAACATACGGGTGATAGAGCACCGGCAACGGGCTCGATTCGAACGGCGTGCCGAGGTTGCGATTGAACCAATCGGTCACGAGCACCTGACCGTCGGGGTTGAGGCTCGGCACGAGCAGGAGGATCACGTTGTCGAGAATCTTCTTCGTCGCAGGAGAGTCGTCGGTCGCGAGATGATGCACGAGGTCGAGCGTCATTTGCGTGGCGCCGACCTCTGTCGCATGAATGCTGGCGCCGACAAGCACGACGACCTTGCCCTGCCGGAAGATTTCGTCACGGTCGCGGACGCTTGGCGCGCCGTTCTGGAAGTACAGCTTTCGCTCGAACTGCTTGTAGCGGTCGAGATTCTTGAGCGTGTCTGCCGACGAGATTTCGAGCATCACGAACGGATTGCCGTTGTTCGTCTTGCCCAGTTCGCGCAAGCGCACTCGGTCCGATCCTGCCGCCACGGCTTTCATGTACTCGACGATGCGATCCCACCGCGCCAACTTGTTGTCGGCCCCAACCTTGAAGCCGATAAACTGTTCCGGCGGCGGCACCGATCCAGCCGCCACAACGGGCGTCGGCGGCTTGAGGGCGGCTCCGGCGAGGAGCACACCGGCAAGGCAGGCGGCGAAGCGGACTGGCATTGGTGAAGAATAGTGGTCGCAGGTCGGATGTCGCAACTGCGAAGTCCGGAGCTCGACGCCCAGAGTCTGAAGCCGAGAGCCGGCGGCGGTGAGTCTACGAACCAATCTGTCGTGGGAGCATCAATGTCAGAACGAGCAGGTGTAGTGGTTCGACACCCGTCGCGCATGGACACTGTGCAATCGCCGATTATTCCGGTCATCGGCGGGATGATTCGCGCAACGCCCGGAACCATTTCGCTCGGTCAGGGCATCGTGCACTACGGACCGCCCCAGGCGGCCATGGACGCCGTCTGCGACTCGCTCACCAGTTCCACGGTGCATGGCTATGGCGACGCCGCGGGCCACGCGCCGCTGGTGGCCGCGATTGCAGAAAAACTGAAGGCCGAGAACGGTATCGACGTCGGGCAGGGAAGTCGAGTCATGGTGACGGCTGGCGCCAACATGGCGTTCATGCACGCCGTGCTGTCCATCACGTCGGTCGGCGATGAGGTCATTCTCCCGACGCCGTTCTATTTCAATCACGAGATGGCCATCGAGATGGCTGGCTGCAAGGTCGTGCGCGTGCCGACCGATGAGCACTACCAACTTCGGCTCGACGCCATAGAGCACGCCATCACCGCTCGCACTCGCGCCATCGTCACCATCTCGCCGAACAACCCGAGTGGCGCAGTCCTCAGCGAATCGTCGCTTCGAGCAGTGAACGCGCTGTGTCGAAATCGCGAGCTGTACCATCTGTCCGACGAACCGTACGAGTACTTCACCTACGGCGTCCGGCACGTGTCACCCGGTTCGTTTCCCGACGCGGCGGCTCACACGATCTCCATGTTCTCGTTGTCCAAAGCGTACGGATTCGCGGGCTGGCGCATTGGCTACGTCGTGTATCCCGAGGCGCTCGCGTCGGCGATGACGAAGAGCCAGGACACCATCCTCATTTGTCCGACCATTGCAGCGCAGATCGGTGCGGCTGCGGCACTGCACGTCGGACGCGCGTACTGCGAGCCTTACGTGAAGGAACTGGCGTCCATTCGCGACATCGTGCTGACAGCACTCGGCGCTCTGGCACCGCTGGCCAGCGTGCCGGCTGCGGACGGTGCGTTCTACGCCTTCCTGCGCGTGCAGACCGACATGACGCCGTTGGCTCTGGCCGAACGGCTGATTCGCGAGCACAAGGTTGCGGTTATTCCTGGTGACGCGTTCGGCATGACCGATGGCTGCTATTTCCGCGTCGCCTACGGCGCGCTTCAAAAGGCGACTGTTGCTGAAGGGCTCGGGCGGCTGGTGACGGGTTTGCGTGCGATTCTGACCTGAAAACGCTTCGACCGCCGTCTCCATCGCGCTGAGCGCCGCACGCCCAGGCCCACCCGCGCCTCACGCTCAGGCCCACCCGCACAGGCACCTGCCGTCGTCACACCGCTACCGCGCGGCGGGAAACTGCTCCTCGGCCGACGTTCTTTCGATGACGGCCGTGGCGGAACGTCCGCCCCGGGCCGAATGCGTGCGCCTGCGGGGCAGTTTCCAGATCACGAATCGCCGCGCTCCACGGCGTGCCGTCAGCAGGTGCCCCCACGGGTCGACGCCGTATCGAGCGCTGGCACGCTTCCATTCGCGTCACAGGAGCGTGACCGACGCACCCCGGCGATCTGCGGCGAGAGAGAAGCGACCCTGTCGTCGGTCAGAGTTCCTTCTGTGGGCGGCAGATGGACCCGATGATGCGACGTTGGCTGTGGATACGTACACCTCGCTCTGCGCTTTGCCAATGCGTCAAGTTCTTCGGCAAGGCGGCCCGCCGTGGGTGCGGCAAAACACATGAGCGAGTCTCGATCGAGGCGACAGAACTCACGGGCTTGTCTGCCCGAGGCGAGTCTCGCTAGACTGCGCCATCCCTGCCCGCCGCAGGTGGTGGGCGCCTATCTGACGAGGACACGTCCATGCGGAACCTGACGATGGTGATCGGAGTGGCGATAGCAGTGGCGCTGGGCGCGCCGAGGCTCGCGGCGGCGCAGACGGGAACCACACCACGAGAGGCGCCGGCCGTGGCGCCGGTGGCGCACCCGACGATTCAGACGGTGACGGTCGCCGCGGGCGGGCTGCTGATCATCTCGGGGACCGGCTTTGGCGCGGATGCCGCAGTGACCATCGAGGGGCAGCCGGTGACGGTGTTGCCCGGCGGGTCCGCCACGCAGTTGACGGTGCCGGCGCCGGCGTCGGTGTTGACGACGCCCGGGACGTATCGGCTGACGGTGACGGTGCCCGGGCAGCCGGCAGATGTGTTTGTCGTCGTGAGCCAGCCGGGGAACGGGGCGGCGGGTCTGCTGGGAACGACCGAGGCGGCGACACGGAGCCGGGCGTCAGGTGACGGGGTGGCCAACGAGGGCGCACATAGGCCAATAGTGGGACCGTCTGCTGCGGCGGCGCCGGGACCGTCGGTGACCGAAGACTTCTGCAATACGGCCGTCGGAGTCGATGCGCTCAGCTCAGTGACGACCGGCTGCTTCCACGTGGCCGTCGGCTGGGGGGCGCTCTCCAAGAACACCACGGGCACCCACAACGCGGCCAGCGGCGACTCGGCGCTCCTTTTCAATACCACGGGCAGCAGCAACACGGCCAGCGGCGCGACGGCGCTCTTGCAGAACACCACGGGCGACTACAACACGGCCAGCGGCGCTCGAGCGCTCCGGTACAACACCATTGGCGGGTACAACTCGGCCAGCGGCGCAGGAGCGCTCCAGTCCAACACGACGGGCTCCCGGAACACGGCCACCGGGTTCGACGCACTCTTTGCCAATACGACGGGGACCTACAACGTGGGGAGTGGCGACCAGGCGCTTGGCTCCAACACCACTGGGAACTCCAACACGGCGACCGGCGCGTGGGCCCTGCAGTACAACACGACCGGCGGGATCAACACGGCGACTGGTGTGCAGGCGCTCTGGCAGAACACCACGGGCGTCCGTAACATGGCCAGCGGCGGCCTGGCGCTGTCTTCCAACACGACAGGACAGCAGAACACCGCGAGTGGGGCGTGGGCGCTGGCGGGCAACACGACGGGCCACTCGAACGCAGCACTTGGCTACAACGCCGGCGCAAACGCGACGACAGGCTCCTACAACGTGTATGTCGGTGCGGAAGTGACGGGCACGGCCGCCGATACGAACGCGATTCGCATCGGCCTGCCATATAGCGGCGGCGTCGGGCAGAACAAGACCTTCATCGCCGGGATTGCCAACACTCCGCTGGATGCGTCGAACGGCGTGCAGCTGGTCTGGGTCGACAAGAACGGCCAGTTGGGCACGCTCATGCAGCCGGCGTCCGCGAGCGGCGGGGCGGCCATTGCCCAAGCGGGCACGTCAAGACAACCGCAGAGCGTCGCGCCGCAGGGCTCACGCGGCGCGATGGACCAACTCACGCGCACGGTGCAGGCGCAGCAGGCTGTGATCGCGGACCTGCGAGGGCTGTCGCAAGCGCAGCAGGCCGTGATCGCCAATCTCACGTCTCGACTCGAACAGGTGGAAGCGCTGTTGGTGCCGGCCGCGGGTCGCAACGTCGCGCGCTGACGCTGAGGGGCGGCACACGCCGCTCCTCCGCCCGCACGGTCACCTGCCGTCGTCACGCCGCTACCGCGCGGCGGGAAACTGCTCCTCGGCCGACGCGCTTCGACGA
>JBEBGB010000367.1:0-5289 GCA_040081675.1 Vicinamibacterales bacterium | reverse complement strand
GTGCTGTCGCAACTGGCGGCGCTGCCGGATGCACTCCTGGCGCTCTGGCTCAAGCTGCTCAGCGACGGCCTCCTTGGCGGCCAGCCCGGACGTGTGCGCGTGGCTGCGGTGGGCCTCGCCCTGTCGGCTACAGCAACCTGGTTTCTGCGAACGGTGAGCACCCGAGTCCAGCGGCGCTTCCGCGACAAGGTGACAATCGCCCTCGAGTCACACGTCGCACGCCTCCAGGCCTCCATCCCGACCATCGCGCACCACGAACGTCCCGATTACCTTGATCGTGTGGCGATGCTGCGCGATCAGGTCTTCGTGCTCGATCACATGTACGTGTCGGTGTTCGCCACAACGGGATGGCTACTCCGGCTCGGTGTGACGATCGCGCTCTTGATGTCCATTCACCCGGCACTCGCGCTGCTGGCGGTGCTCGCGATTCCGACTCTCGTCACGTCGACCTGGCGGCCCGCGGTCGAGCGCGTCGCACAGGAACGTGCCGCGCAGGCCAATCGTCTCGCACGGCATCTGTTTGCCACGGCGACGACCGCATCACCAGGCAAGGAAGTCCGCGTGATGCGAATCGGCGCCCGCCTGCTCGACGAGCGGCGAATCGCCTGGCAGCGTGGTCACGACCCGGTTGCCGCGGCTCGTTGGGGCTCCGCTGTCTGGCACGCGCTGGCGTGGGCGGTATTTGGCGCGGGCTATGTTGGCGCGATGGTGTTCGTATCGACCAGACCGGCCGTGACACCGGGTGGCGTACTGCTCGTTCTCGCGGCAGGTGCGCGCTTGTCCGCCTATATCGGCGCGACGGTGGGCGAGATTGGTTTCCTCAGAGGCTTCTGGATGTACGGAGCCATCCGTCTCGCGTGGCTCGAAGACTACGCGGCGTCGTTTGCCCGCACCACGGACCTATCGGTACCGTCGACGCTCGTTCGCGGGATTCGTCTCGACCACGTCTCGTTCGCGTATCCAGGCACCGATCGTCTCGTGCTCGACGACCTCTCTCTGGAGCTGCCCGCAGGCGCGGTCGTCGCCGTCGTCGGAGAGAACGGCGCAGGGAAGAGCACGCTCGTGAAGTTGCTGGCGCGCCTCTACGAACCATCTCGAGGCGCGATCATGATCGACGAGACACCGCTGGCACGCGTGCCTGCAGACGCCTGGCGCCAGCGGCTGGCTGGCGCGTTCCAAGACTTCGTTCGCTTCGAGTTCCGCGCAAGGCATACCGTCGGTCTTGGCGATGTGCCTCGGCTCGATGATGACCGCGCTGTCACCAGAGCCCTCGACCGAGCGGGTGCGAGCGATGTCATCGTCAAGCTACGCGACGGCGTCGAGACGCAGCTCGGGCCGACCTGGCCAGACGGAGTCGACGTGTCCTTCGGTCAGTGGCAGAAGCTCGCACTCGCACGTGGCTTCATGCGTGAACGCCCGCTGCTCCTCGTGCTCGACGAGCCGACCGCCGCGCTCGACGCGGAAACAGAACACTCGCTCTTCGAACGCTACGCGGCAGCCGCGCGCGAGCACGGTGGTGCGCCGGGGGGAACTATCACGATTTTGGTGTCGCACCGCTTCTCTACAGTGCGAATGGCCGATCTGATCGTGGTGCTCGACGGCGCGAAACTGGCGGAGATGGGTACGCACGAGGATCTGATGGCGAGGGGCGGGCCCTACTCAGAACTGTACGGACTCCAAGCGGCAGCATATCGCTGATCGTGGGCTGGTCAGGTCAGACCGCGTTCATCGAGGGCGGTCGACGATGGGCGAGTCGGAAAACGCGGCCTGCTCTGCCAGACCGAACTCAAAGACGCCCATGCGCAGCGTACCCCTCTGGATGAACCGCGAGACGTCGACGGGCGTGAAGCCAATCGTCAACTCCGCTTCGTCGCTGCCAATGGCGAGATACTTCGGCTTGCTGGGCAACTCCACCAATTCGCCCGCATTCACCGTCCGCTCGATGACGGTGTCGTCCTCCAAACGAAGGAACATCCAGGCTCTCTGGGGCGACCACAGCAGGCCGTAGCCGATTTGGCCATTCAGGGCACCGGCGCCACGCGAAGGCGGAGCCGCGGCGGGAACCTCGCCGGGGGGCGCTATTGTCGTCGAATCCTGTGGCGCTGTTCCTGATTCAGGTCCTGGCAGTGGCGCTGTCGATGCCGCTTCCGACTGTGTCGACGCCTCGGCGGTGGATCGCTCACTGGATTCACTCGAGGACGGGGTCGATGCACTCGAAGCGGCTGCGCCCGCCGAGCGACTCCAACGGAAGGCGCCCCAGCCCATCCCGAGCACCACACACGCGACCAGAACCGCAACAATGGGCGTCCATTCCCGAGACGGAACAACGGAGCCGCGTGACGCAGTCGGCGTATCGGGGGCGATCTGTACGACATCCGGAGGGGCCACGACCGCAGCGTCGACAGAGGCACGGTCGATCCCGCACAGAGCCGCGTACTTCCGGAGGGCGATCATGAAGAACGACGCGTTGTGGAATGCCGACGGGTCGGCGCCCTCGAGCGCGCGCACCTGACGGATGGAGAGGAGCAACGTGATGCTGAGGTCGTCGAGGCCGAGATTGCGTTCGCTTCGAATCTGCGAGAGGCGCTCGCCAATCCTGGCGCACACGCGCATGTCGAGCTCTGGGTTCGGCCCGCGCGTTCGAGCGGAGTCTATGCTTGATACAGACAAGGCGTTGAGGGTTCGTGCTGGATCTTAGACGGGAGTCGCAATCACTCGCAAACTCTGGCCGCAAAATCCGTCCGCGGTTCATCGCCTGTTCGCGTGGACGAAGGCTTCGAACTGGTTCACACCAGCCAGATCCTTCCACTCTCGGCGAAGCGTCGATGCAGCCGCAGTTCGGAAGACCTGCGGCTACATCAACCAAGTTTGGGACGAGCGCTACGTCACGCCCAGACCGAACCAGCCAGCCCAGCCGCCGTTGACGTCCCACCACGTGCTGTAGATGAGACCGTCCGAACCGACGGTGAAGAGATCGATGTGGTCGGCAAAACGCTGGATCGCCGCCACCTGTCCTCCGGCTTGACCGATGCCACCGGACACGTTGAACCAACCCGCCCAGCTCCCGCCTTCGTGCCACCATGTGCTGTAGACGCGGTTGTCGGTGCCAATGACGAACAGATCGAGATGGCCGGAGTAGCGCGCAATCGCCGTGACCGGAGATCCGGCTGACGCGACACCGCCGGACACGTGGAACCATCCGGCCCAGCCACCTCGAACGCTCCACCACGTGGACATGATCCGACCGTCCGACGCCGTGGTGAACAGATCGATTTGATCGGGGAACCGCGCCACCGCGGTGACCGCGGAGTTCGGACGGCAGGTGATCCCAGCCAGCGGGAACCACGCGTGCCAGCCACTGCGATCGTCCCACCAGCAGCTATAGACACGGTTGTCTGTGCCGACGGTGAACAGATCGAGGTGCGAACCGTACCGGGCAATGGCTGTCACGGTCGCCCCGTTAGCAGCGATGCCGCCCATTACGTGGAACCAGCCCGCCCAGCCCGTACCTTCGTGCCACCAGGTGGACATGGTTCGTCCGTCTGACGCGGTGGTGAAGAGATCGAGATGGTTGGTGTAACGGCTTACGACGTTCACCGTGGAGCCCGGTCGACACTGCAGATCGCCAATGGGAAACCACGGATGCCAACCGCTGCCCGCATCCCACCAGCAGCTGTAGACGCGGTTGTCCGTGCCAACGGTGAACAGATCGAGATGCCCGGAGAACCGGCTGACGGACGTGACTGGCGATCCCGCTCCGCCCGGCGATGCGATGCCGCCCTGGACGTGGAAGAAGCCCGCCCAACCACTCGACTGGTCCCACCAGTTGCTCATGGTGCGACCGTTGTTCGCGACGGCGAACACGTCGAGATGTTCCGGATAGCGCGCCACCACGGAGATTGGCGTTTGCGGTCTGGCCTGCAGTGTCGCAAGCGGACCGATGCGGTTCCAGATCACCTGGCGGCAGACCCGGCAGAACGGCACGCTGAGCGCGCGCATCTTGCAGTCGTACTCGGGACGGAAGCCGCCGCAGTGGTAGTAGTGCGCGCCTTCGAAGAGCCCCACGGTTCCTGTTGGCACGGGGCTCGGCCGCGAGTCGACCGTGTTGCACGCGGGATTGCTCATCGTGGGAACGGCTGTCGTGGCCGCGACCGCCCATCGCCACTTCAGCGTGTTCCGGTTGGTGTTGGTGGTGACGTTCGGCTCGGACGGTTCGCCCGCTGGATGGTGATCGTGGCCCGTCTCTGCGCCGCCGGCGTAGTACGGATATTCATCCGCAAGGCCAAACGCCGTATGTCCCATCTCGTGAATGCCGATCTCGGTGGCGCCGGTGGCGAGCGAATAGGTGCCCACACCGCCGCCGCTGCCACCATAGATCGTGGAGTTGACGACAATGAGCACGACCGTGAACTCGGGCACTTGCGCGGCCGCCACGGTCAACGCGGTGGTGTTGTTGCAGACCAGCAGCCGACGGATGTTGTTGCCACCGAAGGTCGAATCGAAATAGGTGCGCGCTGTGGCGCCAGTTCCGCCGCCCGCAACGGGATCGTCTGCACCGGAGTCGGTGGACGTCACGTTGACGCGGAAGATGTTGATCGCCGGTCCCAGTTCATCGAACGGAGGCGTGCCGATGAACGCGGTCACGAACGAGGAACAGGCCGTGTTGTACGCGGTCTGCTGCGCGGCGGTGAAGCCGTCGGCGAGCAAGACGACGTTGAAGGCGCGGTTGCGCGGTGCACCGCCGTAGATCTGCGTGTTGCCGAGGACTGAGCCGTCTGCCGTTGACATTGTGCTGCTCCCTTACCGGCTGATCTGAAGTGCGAACGTGGCAATGTCGGTGGTGGTCACAGTCGCGGTCGTGGCGCTCGTGGCGCCGTCCGGCGCGATATCGGCGACGCCGGGCGCAACGCGCACGACGCTCACCGAGTCGGCACCGTTCCCAGCTGGCACGACGACGGTGAAGGCGCCACGCGGCGTCGCCACCTCGACGCGGCTGATCAGATCACCCGGCTGTTCGGGAAACACTTCGGCGCTGGTCGAAAAGAGATTGCGAGCTGGCACGCGTGCCAGCGTCTGTCCAGCAGCGTCGCGGGTATCGATGTAATAGCCAGGACGCTGTGTGCGCGCGAGATCGAATCCCGTGATCGAGAGATTGACGGGAGTCTGACTGACGAGGCGTACCTGATCGCCCTCGTATTCGAAGATAAGGCGCATGACGGGCGTTTGCGGCGGCTGAATGGTGTCGTCCACGTGTGTCCTCCTTCTGACGGTTGCTTAAACGCAGGAGTG
>JBEBGB010000366.1:0-5290 GCA_040081675.1 Vicinamibacterales bacterium | reverse complement strand
ATGCCGCCCTCGAGGCCACCGATCACACCACCTTCGACGCCGTGCTCGACTCTCGTCACCTCTGGGGTCGGCAGCTCAGGCCGAATCTCCGACGGTGCGACCACAGGCGCAGCCAGCGGGTTCATTGGCTCGGGCTTGGGCGCCTCCTTCGGCTCGGCAGGCTTCGGGGCCGGCGGCGGAGGTGGCGGCGGTGGCGGCGGCGGCGCCGGCATGTCCGCGGCAAACGCCATCATGGTTGGCAGCTTCGGCAGCGTGTCGGTCGCGTACAGGAGCGGCACGATCAGCACGAGCGTGACCATGACCAGGTGCCCCACGATTGAGACGACAACCGGAGCAAGCTTTCGCGGACCTTTTTGCTCACTCGAATAGAGGTCAAACATGACACCCTCCCTCTTCGCCGCCCTTGATCCGCACAACGATGCCGAACTCGCTTCGTGTGTCCTGTCTGCGTTCGAGGTGATCATGGAGTCAGCCTTGGTGCGCAATGCCGCAAGTACCGTGCCTCGGGGTCGAACGCGATCTGGCGCAAAACATGAGGGTTTCTGGGCGTGCGCGCGCACGCGCACCGGGTACGCACACATCCGAGGTCGGAGATTTTCGAGGACTCGGGAAAAACCCCCACTCAGCAGGAGACGCTGCAGAGAAGGGGTCCTTCCGGATTCCCGTCAAGCGCCCTGGTTTGCGCTATGCTTCAGCCATCTGTTTCTGATGCCACGTACGACTTGGGAGGAATGAATGCAGCAGACGTTTCGAAGACTCGCGGCCGGTTTGGGTGTCGGCCTACTGGCCCTGACCGCCGGCCTTGCAGCACAGGGACCCGTGAAGGTCGACATGAAGGACGCGCAGGGGCAGTCGATCGGCAGCGCGTCGCTGTCGATCATGCCGGGCATGGTGCACATCAATCTCGATCTGAAGGGTCTGAAGCCGGGACCGCACGCACTTCACGTGCACATGACGCCCAAGTGCGAAGGGCCGGCTTTCACGTCGGCGGGTGGCCACTTCAATCCAGCAGCAAAGAAGCACGGTTTGAAGAGTCCCGACGGTCCGCACGCGGGCGACATGGAGAACTTCACGGTCGCCGCTGACGGCACCGCGAAGGGCATGGTCATGGCGCACGGCATCACCATCGGCACGGAAGCCAACTCGGTCTTCGCCAATGGCGGCACCGCGCTGGTCATTCATGCCGGCCCCGACGACATGACGACTGACCCGGCTGGCGCAGCCGGAGACCGCATCGCGTGCGGCGTCATCGCCAAGTAGGACCTCCGACAGGGCAGTTCACCAAGGGCTGCCCTGTCATCTCTCATAGCAAACCGCGTCTCCACAGCTCGCCTTCCACGATTGCCGGACTTTCGGCAACGACCCACTCAACTCTCGGAAATCTGGCCCATACTTCGTTGGTCGTCGCGTGGCATAGGCCGTGCTGACTTCTTCCAGAGGAGGGGAGCGTCATGATCGATCTGAAGCAGGTCCTGGTGGCTGTCGACTTCGACGAGATGTCGAACGTCGCGTTGAACTACGCGCGAAGCCTGGCTCGGACATTTGGTGCACGGCTGCATGTGCTGCACGTGATGGAGAATCCGTTCTTGCGTGCGATGGCAAACGACCCGCGCGCAATCGAGTCGGGCATCACGCGGCGTCTGCTCGACACGTTGACAGACGAGGATCGCAGCGTGCTGCACGCCGTGCCCGTCCTCCGCACGTCCGATGCACCCGCCGAAGAGATCGTGAAGTACGCGCAATCGGAACTGATCGACCTCATCGTCCTTGGTACTCACGGCCGTCCCGGCGTCGCACACTTCCTCATGGGCAGCGTCGCCGAAAAGGTTGTACGGACCGCGCCCTGCCCCGTGCTCACGCTTCGGAACCCTGAACGCGAGTTCGTCACGGCGGATACGGCAACCACGCCCTCATTTGCGTGAACAACGCGGCTTGATGCCGCGACGAATCCGCAGACTGCGGATCGAACCGGAAAGGTGAGGTTCGTCATGATCGCTCTGAAGAGCATCCTCGTCGCCACCGACTTCGGCGAGGCATCGGATGCCGCACTGTCCTACGGTCGCGAGATGGCCCGGGCCTTCGGCGCCGCGCTGCACGTCGTCCACGTCGCTGACGATGTGTACGTTCGCTTGGGAGGCGACGCCTACGTCAGCGTTCTACCGGAGTTGCAGAAAGACGTCGAAGACGCCGCGCGGAAGCGGCTGGACGACCTGCTGGTCGATAACGACCCAACACCGATCCCGGTCACCAAAGCCGTTGTGACGTCCTCGGCGACGGCCACGTGCATCGTGCAGTACGCCCGCGACCACGACATCAACCTCATCATCGTCGGTACGCATGGACGGGCAGCCGTGGCACACCTGTTCATGGGAAGTGTCGCCGAGCGCGTGGTCCGCACCGCCCCGTGTCCAGTGCTGACGGTTCGGCAACATGAGCTCGACTTCGTGGTGCCCGATGCGCTGACGAAGGTCGCGCGGGGCTAAGCAGTTTTCAGCTTCGTGCAGCCTCGCTTGGCGCGAAGCAATCTGGTGTCCTGAGGCGCGGTGCCTCAGGACCTGGTCTCAGGCGACGGCGCGCCGCCACGGCCTTCCCGCAAGCCATGCGAGCGCCACGGCGGCGACGCCAACACAAAGCCCAGCACCAAATGCCATTCCCACAGATTGCATCGGCGCCTTCTTGATGCGATACGACGCCTCGTCGCGCACATCAACGAGATCGCGCGCAGCGGTCTTCACGGCGCGACGCGCCGTGTAAAGTCCGTCTTCGAGTGCATCGCTCGCGACAGACTTCAACGCTCGCGCGTCGTTGGCCGCCTGGACCACGCGTCGACCAGCGTCGACAATGCGCTCTCGAACGTTCGGCTCTGCGACTGCGTTCGTGGCTTCTGAAGTACCCAAATTCATGACTATCCTCCTTGTTGCCCGAACCCGACGTAGGGCTACGGGAGTTGCACGTGCATGAGTCCTGCCTACTTGCTCGGCCCTCCAGGACTCGGGCTGCAACATGACGTCTGTCTCCATTTGCGAAAAGATAAGACGGTGATTTGGCGACTTCCAGCTGGGCAACAGCGAAAACGTCATGAAATCTGAGCCTCTCGTTCTGGCGGAAACCTTGCACACTTCAGGTAGCATGGCGGCGAAAAAACTACTCGACCGGCAGCCAGGGACGGCGCCGGAAATCAAACATGAAGGGGACAGCGTGACGCTGGTCCTCGAAGTCGCCGGGGCACCCGAGCAGGTCAAGCTCGTGCTGCGCTGCGTTGGGGATGACATTTTCGCGTCGGTCACCAACCTTCCAGATCGACCTCGACGCGACGTCCCGTAGGACGAAGCCGGGCGGCGTCCAGCGCTCGATCGCCAGTTGCCTGCCTGTTCCCGTCGACCGTGTGATACTGCTGGGACATGGCAGAGCCGCGCTACCAGTCCGCCCGCGAGATCGCGCCGAGGATCCACGCGCTCTTCGCGCAGCTGCGGACACCAGACAGCGATGCCGCCAACGGCTCGACGCTGATCGTTCCGAGCCTCGACGACATCGAAGCGGTCATCGACGCCGCATTCTGGGCGAGTCTGCGTCGCGAAGAAAACTATCTGCCGCGGATCTCGCTGGCGCTGATGCCGCCGTGGCAGTCGACCCAACCCCTGATCTTCGACACGCCGCTTGCGCTGAAACCTGTCAGCCTGGTACGGGTTGCGCCAGCCGTGGAGCGACCCGGCATCCACCTCGGCGTCTGGCACACTGACGGCGCGCTGCGCGTGTGGGGTACGACACGTTTTGTGCCTCCCTCGTGCCTGGTGCTCGAGGTCGCCGCTCCTGGGTTGCTGGTGCTGAAACACCACCGTGGTGCAGGCGGAAAATTCATCAACGTCGCCGTCCTCGAGGCAGACCGGATCAAGATGATCGACGATCGGGCTCATGCACGGCCCGACTGTCCGAGTCTGGTTCGATCGCTCCTCGGCTTCAATCAGACGGTCGGCTGGAACGCGCATCCGAACGTCATGGTCGAACTCGCGGTGTCCATGCGCGCCCACGGTCGGGGTGGCACCATGCTCATGGTGCCGTCAGGGTCAAGCACATGGCGCGAATCAGTCGTCCAGCCGATTGCGTACGCCGTGAGTCCCGTCTTCAACGCCCTGGCTGAACTCGTCGCCCGCGCCGAGGGCGACAGCGAGACGCGCGAGTGGCAAGACGAGATGGAAGACTCGGTGCAGGCCGTGGCCGGTCTGACCGCCGTTGACGGCGCGGCGCTTGTGACTGATCGGTACGAGGTGATCGCGTTCGGCGTCAAGATCGCCAGGCGCAAGGGTTCTCCACTCGTGGAACAGACGGCGGTGAGCGAACCCATCGAGGGCGGCGAAGCGGCGATTGTTCATCCGTCACATCTGGGCGGAACGCGGCATCTGTCGGCCGCGCAGTTCGTACACGACCAGCGCGACGCTGTGGCGCTGGTGGCGTCGCAAGACGGACGCTTCACGATCTTCTGCTGGTCGGACAGCGACGGCATGGTGCAGGCACATCGCGTTGAAACGCTCCTGCTGTAGCGCACCCACCTGAGGTGCCGGTTTGTGTCGCGCCGCGCTACTCGATTCGAGAAGCGCGCTAAGATCGTCCCGATGTCCCAGCTGACCAGCGCGACTTCCGAGGCCGTGCACACGGCAGTCGAACAGAGCGGGTTTACGTTCGTCGAAGGCGCGGCGATGCGGGCCATCCTCCTGCCGTTCGGCGCGGTGACAGACTGGACCGCGTTCGCACAGAGCTGGAATCGTCTCGAACTCGACACCTACATGGCGGATGGAGGTCGGTATCGACGTCGACGGCACGCCATGTTCTCGGTGACCTCGTCCGGAACAACGGTTCGAAAACCGCATGGGCCGCACTATCAGAGCCTGGATTACAACCCGATTCATGGTGGAGTCGAGCGGTGGTTCGAGCCTGTCGAGGACGCTGTCGGCGCTGGTCCGAGCCTGTCCACGATCTTGTCATTCTGCGGATCGACGTTTGGCGCCCTGGCCCCGACGATTCCGGAGTGGCACGTCGAAGTGCACCAGTTTCGGATCGAGGCGCGCCCGCTCGAGTCGGGAAGGCCGACTCCGGAGGGGCTGCATCGAGACGGTGTCGACTACGTGCTCGTCCTGCTCGTCGATCGCCAGAACATCGCGAGCGGCGTCACGACCATCCATGGGCAGGGGGGCGCCATGCTCGGGCAATTCACGCTCACCGCTCCATTCGACGCGGCCATCGTCGACGATCACCGCGTTGCGCACGGCGTCACGCCGGTCCAGCCGATCGACAC
>JBEBGB010001213.1:0-1278 GCA_040081675.1 Vicinamibacterales bacterium | reverse complement strand
TGACCTGCCGGGTGATTTTCGGCCCATCTGAAGCTTGAGAGAATGGCCCCTCGGCCACACGAGGGAGCCATGCGCAAGACGCGATTCAGTGAGGAGCAGATGGTCACGATCCTCCGAGAGGCGGACGAGAAGCCGGTCCCGGAGGTCGCGAAGAAGCACGGGGTGAGCGCCCAGACGATCTACGCTTGGCGCAAGCACTTCGGCAGCCTGGAGGCGACGGACGTCAAGCGGCTGCGCCAGTTGGAGCAGGAAAACAGCCGGCTGAAGAAGATGGTTGCGGAGCGCGACCTGGAGATCGATGTGCTCCAGGAGATCACGCGAAAAAAATGGTAGGCGCACGCGCGCGTCGGCAGCAGGTTGCCTACGCCGAAGGACGCGGGCTCTCGCGTCGCCGCGCGTGCGCCTTACTAACCGTCGCGCGATCGACATTGGGCTATGTCTCGCGACTCGAGACGCGGGACCGTCCCGTCATCGACGCGATGCGTCGACTGGCCGGCGAGTATCCTCGGTACGGGTATCGTCGCATTCGGATCTTCTTGCGTCGGGAAGGGCACGTCATGAGCCCCGATCGCGCGCACCGGTTGTGGCGACAGGCGGGTCTGCAGGTCCCACGGCGACGTCCACGCCGGCGCGTCGCGACCGGGCGGCCGCGGCCCCTGCCGCCGACCGGCCGGAATCACGTGTGGGCGTATGACTTCGTGTTTGACATGTGCGCTAACGGCCAGGGCCTCAAGTGCCTCACGGTCGTCGATGAGTGGACGCGCGAGTGCCTCGCGATCGATGTGGCGGGTGGCATTCGGTCCGGCCGCGTGATTGAGGTGCTCGCGCAGTTAGTGAGCGTCCACGGTGCGCCGCGTTATCTGCGCTCCGACAATGGGCCCGAGTTCGTGGCGACCGCGATCCTGCGCTGGCTCACGGACGCGCACATCGAGACCGCGCATATCGACCCCGGCAAGCCGTGGCAGAATGCCACCGACGAATCGTTCAACGGCAAGTTCCGCGACGAACACCTGAGCCTGCAGTGGTTCCGCAACCGCGTCGAGGCGAAGGTCGAGATCGAACGCTGGCGGCGACATTACAACGACGTGCGGCCGCACTCGAGTCTGGGTTATCGCACGCCGACGGAGTTCATAGCGACGCAGCGCAGTATCACCGGTGACGGCGGGTGCTCGCTGGCGTTGCCAGCTCGCACTGACCAGGAAGAACACGGAGACGAACGACTAATGCCAAGGGCCGTTCTCCAGTAATCACTGGTCCGAAGAACTCCGGCAGGTCAGG
>JBEBGB010000038.1:0-18824 GCA_040081675.1 Vicinamibacterales bacterium | reverse complement strand
CTGCTTGGCATGGCAGTCGCGAAGTCGTCTTGTACTTCCGCACGGGCACGCCCAATGGTAAGCCTATCGTGCCGCTTCAGCCGCGGCGGCTCATGATCTTGCCAGGCCGCCCGGCTGCAAGCGGTTGTTAGTCAGAATGGACCGGCTCCGAGTCGCAGCATCGTGGGTTACGCTGCGATTTGGAGACCTCAACGCAGAGCCACATGCGAAAAGGAGCCGGTCATGAGCAAGGTACGATTTCTCGGTCTGGATGTCCACGCAGACACCATCGCGGTTGCCATCGCAGAGCCACACGGCGAGGTACGGTCACTCGGCACGATCCCGAATCGGCCGGAATCGATCCGGAAGCTGGGAAAGAAGCTGGGGGCGGTGGAATCGCTTCGAGCCTGCTAGGAGGCGGGCCCGACGGGCTATGTGATCTATTGGCAGCTCACGGCGCTCGGCGTGACATGTGACGTGGTGGCGCCGCCGCTGGTGCCGACGAAGGCCGGTGATCGCGTGAAGACGGATCGCCGCGATGCGGAGAAGCTGGCGCGAAGCTACCGGGCCGGCGACTTGACGGCGGTGGGGGTGCCGGACGCCGCGCACGAGGCGCTGCGCGATCTGGTGCGCGCCAGGGAGGCGGCGAAGAAGGATCAGTTGCGCGCTCGGCATCGGCTCGGGAAGTTTCTGCTCCGGCATGGGCGTCGACCGCCCACGGGGATGACCGCCTGGACGCAGCGCCATCTGACGTGGGTGAAAAGCGCCGTGCATTTTGAGCAAGCGGCGCAGGAGGCTACCCTGCTGGATTACATCCACGAAGTGGACCACGTCGCGGGACGGATCGAACGGCTCGAGCGCGCGATTGATGACGCGGTGAAGGCGACGCCGAGGCCGACGCGCGCGGTGATCGAGGCGCTCCAGGCCTTGCGCGGGATCGCGCTCGTCTCGGCCGTGACGAGCGTCGCGGAGGTCGGTGAGCTCTCCCGGTTCGCGAGAGCCCCTCAGTTGATGGGATACAGCGGCATGGGCGCGCGCGAGGATTCCAGTGGTACGCGGACGCGGCGGGGCGGCATCACCAAGACTGGCAACGCCCATCTTCGGCGCATCGTCATTGAGGCGGCGTGGGCCTATCGACACCGGCCGTTGGTGGGCGCCGCGTTGCGCAAACGGCAAGCGACGCTCAGCGAGGAGGTGAAGGCGATCGCCTGGAAGGCGCAGCACCGCTTGAATGGCCGATACCGGACGCTCCTCGGCCGGGGCAAGTGCCAGCAGCAGGTCGTGACGGCCGTGGGGCGTGAGCTCTTGGGTTTCATCTGGGCGATCGGCGTCACCGTGGAGCGCCAACAGCGCAAGACGTCGTCATCGATCGCGGCGTAGCGGTCACGGCGCGGACGAGAAAGAAGAAGGCAGCAACGATGGCGGCCGAGGGGACACACGGAAAGGAGAACCCTCGAGCGGCCTATGCGGTCGGCCTCCGGGCCAAACCCGCGCTGTGAGTCCGAGGTAGCTCCCGACGGATCACGATTATGCGGTTCCGACCCGCGAATATCAGAGTGATCAACCGTCGCGATAGTCGCCTCGGCCACCTTCGATGCTGCTTTCCGAAATCGTTCGAAGATCAAGCTGATTGACAGGTCGTTCCATATCAGGCCGCACCACTGGAGATTGGCTCGCCGCACTGGACGATTTCCGCAACTGGCTGGTACGCGGCGCGGCGTGAGTCAACCTAGCCGTTCGGCGTCTCAGCCGGCTTGCGTCGCTTCAGCTCATTCGGCAGGAAGGCATCAATCTCGGCGTCAGAAAACGTCATATCCTCAAGCTTCTGCAGGGCTTCTTGAGCCCGCGCATAGGCCTGAAAGGTGGTGCTCGGCGCACCGCGATAGACCTCGTAAAGCTGCTGCACAAGTTCGTCGCGCTTCGCCTGTAGTGCCTCGAGCGGTTTTTCCCGCATCCTCACATCGACCAACAGCGACAAGTAGTGTTCCCGGACAAGCCACAGGTCACTCCCCGCCTGCCGATGCTTTTGGGCGAGCTCGCCGAGGTCATATTTCTTCGTGTAGGAGTTCAGCACGAGGAGAACGGTGGAGATCAAGGCTCCAACCATCGCCGCCGCAGGCCCGCCGCCGAATGCCAGGCCTACGAACCCGGCCGTGGTCAGGGCCGAGAGGATGATCTGCCCCAGCCGAATGCGATCATGGCGCTCCAGCAGGATGTCAGCGCACTTCTCATGGGTCTTGTGCGAATAGACCACGCGCCCGTATTGCTCACGAAGCTGCCCTTCTAGGACGCTTCGTGACTGCGGCGTGTCGTCAGTCTGGGAATGCGGTTCCAAAGATCTCCCTCCACTTCTGCTTCGCAGACCACTCCTTCTTCGGGGTCGCCTGCTCGTACGCTATCGCCTCGACAGCGATGTTGTAGGCCCGCTTGGCCTTGTACTGGAACCCCTTGCCGTAGACCCACTGCGCGCTTCCTGGTGCGCGCCACCACTCCTGCTTCTCATCCTGATCCGCGATCCACTTGAACAAATCACGACACATGTAATCGTAGTAGTAGTACGACTTGTCGCGGTATGTGTAGTTCTCGATAAATTGATACGCGAGCGTGTCGATGAGGAGCCCGCCAATCGGCGCGCTCCACTGATTCTTCCATGCGCGGGCCATGCGACACAGCGGAACGAGATTGAAGTTGCAAGCTACGTTGCGAGAACGGACGGCTTCGATCTCGGGCTTCGGATCAGTCGTCTTCCAGCTGCCGTTGTCGTTGGCGTTCGGAAACGTGTAGCTGTCGTCTTTGTTGCTGAACCCGGGCACGACCTCGAAGGTGATGCCGTCGTCGAACGGCACGAGAATGACCTGGCCGTCAGCGCGAATGCTGGTCTTCGAGTAGGTCTTCTCGATCGAAACCTTCACGGCCTGAAGGAGCGCGGACTGGCCGTTGCCAAGATAGGCGTCGTATTTCTGGTACGTAGCGTACGGCAGTTGCATCAACACATCGAGGTCGCTGAACCCTTCGATCGCCGTGTTTCGCCCGTACGAGCCGACATACAGACTGTGCGCTGTGTCGGACGTGGTGTCCCAAAAGTCAGTGTTCAGGCGTTTTGTGATGTTCTTGTAGCGAGTCGATATAGTCCCGCCGTCTTTGACCTGCAGATTCGAACAGAACGCGCCAAACCACTCGCCGAGTCCCATCCCACGTCTCCGGCTCGCTCCAGGTTTCCTGTCGTGCTAACGAGGCGCGACAAGAATATACCGGGCGCCAGCTTCGACGCGGCCGGGGCCCCTACCCTTCGTCCGCTTTAAGTTCTCGCTGCAGTGCGCCGACCATCCGCTCGACGGTCATGCCGACCGTCCACCGCACGCCCGGCACTTGCTTCTCCATCCGGCGTGCGAGCTCGTCGGTGAGCGCATAGATGTCATCGTGCAGCACCTGCGTCACCTTGCAGGAGAACTGAATGTTCCGCCCGGTTCGGTACAGCCTTGGTTCTGCGGCTTCCGGTGCCGGCGCCGCAACTACCGGCTCGCGGCTTGGAAACGACGCCTGCTCTGCGACCTTGCGAATGTCCTCGGGCTTGACCGACGCAGGCGGCTTCCTCGGCTTAAACCCGCTCAGGTCAATCTTCGTTTTGCTGGAAGGCGCATCATCGCCAAAGGGATCGGCACGTTCGGTCATCACGCCACCATCTCTTCTGCCTGCTCGTCTTGCTCGTGCAGCGCGGTCAGCATCGAGACCGTTTCGCGGGCGAAGGCGCGCGCATTGGCGACAGCGGCCGGCAAGTTCGCCACGTCAGAGGGTGGCAGCGATGAGAGCGTGCCTCCGAAAGAGAAGAGCGCGCGGAATGCCTCGCGCTCGTGCAGCTGCGTCTCGTATGCGTGGATGCCGTGCTGCCTGAACGTGTCCTGGATATGCCGCAATGTGCGCGGGCGGATGGCCGCGCTCGTGCGGGTGTAGAGCACAGCGTATGGAATCTGGCGCTTGAATGCTTTTTCCTGCTGCCGGATAAGACGGATCGCCTTGCCCGCTTCAGCGGAGTCAAGCTGCGATCCTTGCGTCGGGACAATCACGAGGTCGGCGCGGCTGATGGCGTAGGCCACCATCATCGAGGCGGTGCCTTCGAGGTCAACGATTGTGAACGTCACCTGCGCGGCGGCGTTGTCGATCTCGTCGATGACGGTCTTCTCGGAGACGTCGGCAATCACGATGAGATTTTCCGGCTTCCCCGGACGCTGCGCCCACTGCGATACGGGCTTGTTGGGATCGGCATCGATGATCGCGACGCTCCCCTCCTCCCCGAGTTCTTCCGCCAGCTGCGTGGCAAGAATGACGGCGGACGTAGATTTACCTGCGCCCCCTTTGGGGCTGACCATTGCGATGACGGGCATGAGCGATCTTCCTTGCGGTTGGTGGCGGGCCGGATGGGACTCCAGCACGGAGGGACTTGCGAGCACCCTAGCAGTCAGCGATCCGAGCGTCAACGGTCCGCGAGCAGACGACGATCGGTTAACCACTGGTTGACTATCGGTTGACCAACCGTAGACCGTCCGTTCGTGACCGTGCAGAAAACCGGGCCGGGCAGGGTGCGAGAAGTGCTGATTCTAAGGCCTCTGGCGCGACTTTGGGGCCTGCGCGATGGCCGATTTTGGCCGGGGCTTCACAAGAGGCCGGGAATCGGGCACGCTGATCCTCGCGGCCACGTTCGTGTCCGCATCCAAGACCATCCTGCGATCCGCAGGGCACTACAGGAGAAACACACCGCCGGAAAAAGAAATACCCGCCAGAGGCGGGCATCTCATAAGGGCTTTTCAGCCAGCAAAGTGAATTCGACACTCCCTTTCTGACTGATTCGCCGATCCTTCGCAAGATGAAAAGCGATTCTTGCCACGGATTTTTGTTGCCTGATGCATGGCGGGCTTCTTCCGGAAAACCGAAAGGAGAGCATCACCATGTCTCATCTCATTCCGCGTGCGCCGAACGCGCAGGCAATCCACGCCTTCGGCGAAGACCTTGCCGCCATCGCCAGAGAGAAGCGCAGGCGCCGATCCCTCCAGACCTGCCACCGGCCAGCCATCAAGCCGGAACCGACGCCGTACCGTCGGCCGTCACAGGCCTACGTGCCGCAATTCTCTGCGCGCCTTCTCAATGATCCGGGCCTCACCGACGGCGCGAGGCGCTGCGCAATCAAGCTTCTGGAGCTGGCGTACCGCCGAAACCGCACGGAGCGAGCGTACCAAGGCACCGTCTCGTATCTCGCCAAGGCCCTCGGGCGTTCGGAGCGAGCCGTGCAGGCCTACCTGGCGCTGCTGCGGAGCAGGGGCTACATCCGCCATGAGATCGTGACGAGCGAACGCGCCCGCATGTGCATCGGTATCATCGTGACCTTGCTCACGCCCCTATTCCCGAAACACCACGAAAGCGGGTGGCCGCATCACGCCAAGCCAATCGGATCAGGGGTGAATCGTTTTTCAGAGAACTACAGGCCAGATCTTGAAAAGAGAAGAGGGGCCATGCGCCTATCAGTCGAGCACTGGTCGATGCGCTGCATGGACGGGGTGTTCAGAGCGCTTATGAAAAGCACTGTCGCGCCTCAGGGCTCACTCGCGTAGCGGACAGTAGGAAGAACATGCTCCCGGAGGACGTCGTTCCAGTCCCCGGCGGGAGGCCTGTGCTCTCGGAAGGCATAGCCCTCACTCAATGACCGAATGGTTTCCGCGAACTGCTGACCGGCATCATCGGCATCCGTCGCTGCGACAACCTCGGCGCCACGGGGCAGGGCGAGAATGTGCGAGCGGATGATCTCCGGCTGCTTCGGGCTCAAGGCCCCGCCGAAACTCCGATAGCGCGTGCGCTCGTGCGGAAAGAGCGCCGCATACGAGAGCAGGTCGATGAAGGACTCGGTGTAGACAATCCGCACATCGCCCTCGAGATCGTTCGAGACGCCAAGACCCTTTTCGCCGCCAGCTGCAAAGCCCGTGAAGCCGCGGTTCTTCTTCTCGAAGCCGCACAGCTGCCCATCCGCATTCACATGGGCGAAGAGCACATTTCCTCTCCCGTCCATCTTGAGGCGGTCTGTGAAGCGGGGGTCATGAAGGAGGGGGGCGGGAAGCGCTCGCTCCCCCTCGAGCCAGGCGTGACGAGCGTAGTCGGCAGCGCTGAACCATTCCCGTGTGACGCCCTGAAAATCCCGGCTTGTCTTCTCGAGCTGCGGCGCCGGCACCGGAGCAGGGGGCACGGGGCTGTCGCTCCATCGGCGTAGCGCTTTTCGGATCTCGCCGAAGTTCTCACTGACATAGCGTTTCGCAAGGTCGATGACCGTGCCGCTGTGATCGGCCTTCACCGAGAAGTAGATGTAGTGGTTGTCGCTGTCGCGCGTGATGATGATCTTGTCCTGCTGCCCACGCTCCATGACAGCCGACCCGCGCCAGCTTTCGCGGGCGTTTGGCGCAAAGCCGAGAGACTGCGCGAATTGCCGCAGGTCAATCTCGGTCTTGAAGCGTTCGAGTTCGGTGTCCATGGCGCTCTCTCAGAAAGACTGCGCACCATAGCGATTTTCGGTTGGCCTGGGAAGAGGGGAACGTTCGCAGGCCGTTCAGGGCCTAGGAATACGTTCCTGTCGCCAGCCGTAGCCCGTTAGGCTACACTTGACGTAGTGAGGATTCGCAATATTGTCCATAAGGGGCTCAGGCGCCTCTACGAGGGCGGCGACCCGAAGGGGCTGCCAGCCGACGCCGTGGACAAGTTGCGCAAGATGTTGGCGTTCCTCGATGCCATTGCAGCCGAGGAGGAGGTGCGGGACGTTCCGAGGTGGAAAGCGCACCGTCTAACCGGAAGCCGCCGCGGCACGTGGAGCCTCCACGTGTCACGAAACTGGCGACTGACGTTCGAAGTTGAAGGCGAAGAGATTGCCAACGTCAATCTTGAGGACTATCACTGAAACGCAAGAAAGGAAGAAGTCATGACGATGCATAGCCCACCCCATCCCGGCGAATTTGTCCGGACCGAGATTCTTCAGCCCCTGGAGCTGACCGTCGTGGCAGCCGCGAAGGTGCTCGGGGTTTCCCGGCCGACGCTCTCGACGCTGCTGAACGGCCACTCGGACCTCTCCGGCGAAATGGCACTCCGGATTGAAAAGGCATTCGGCGTAAAGATGGACACCCTCATGCGCATGCAGAACGCCTTCGACATCGCCGAGGCCCGGAAGAAGGCCGACCGGATCAAGGTCAAGCGTTATTCGGCTGCCGAAATCTCCTTGGGCTAAGCGCACAGATGGAACGACGCGAGAACACGGGTACGCCGCCGGCCACGGGCTTGATGGAGACCACCGAATGCCAGATCGGCTTCGACGAGTCGCGTGAGGCGTCATGACGGCGTATCACGCCAAATACTTCGCCCACGACATCACTCGGCAGGCGCCGCCCGGCGCCGTCGACCAGCTCTCGATGTCGCTCTTTGACGCCTCCGTCGACCTGAACCCGCACCAGATCGAGGCCGCGCTCTTTGCGCTGCAGTCGCCGCTCTCCGAAGGCGTCATCCTGGCCGACGAAGTCGGCCTCGGCAAAACGATCGAGGCCGGTATCGTGCTCTGCCAGAAATGGGCCGAGCGCAAGCGCCGGCTGCTGGTGATCTGCCCGGCCTCGATCCGCAAGCAGTGGGCGGCGGAGCTGAGCGAGAAGTTCAATCTTCCCGCCATCGTCATCGACGCGCGCGCCTACCGGGAAGCGCAGAAGGCCGGCAATCCACGGCCGTTCGAGCAGAAAGCCGTCATCCTCGTTTCGTACCACTACGCCGCCCGGATGCGCGATGACATCCGCATGGTGCCGTGGGATCTCGTCGTCATCGACGAAGCCCACAAGCTGCGCAACGCCTACCGGCCTGGCAACAAGGTCGGCCAGGCCGTGCGCTGGGCCTCCGAAGGCCGCAAGAAGCTGCTCTTGAGCGCCACACCGCTGCAGAACAGCCTCATGGAACTCTACGGCCTCTCGACGCTGATCGACGACCACATCTTCGGCGACCCGAACGCCTACCGCTCCAAATATGTGAACGCGGGCGGCGACTTGGGTGAACTGCGCCAGCGCTTGAGCGCCTTCTGCAAGCGCACGCTGCGCAAACAAGTCCTTGAGTATGTCCGCTACACTGAGCGCCGCGCCATCACGCGGCCCTTTCGTCCGACGGACGATGAGCAGCGGCTTTACGATGCGATCTCCGCCTTCCTGCAGCGCGAGGACACCTACGCTATCCCGCAGCGGCAGCGGCACCTGACCGTCCTCATCCTCCGCAAGCTGTTGGCCTCCTCATCCCACGCCATCGCCGGCACTCTCGAGGGCCTGCGTGCCCGGCTCGCCGCGCTGCGCGACGGACAGGCCGATGATCCCGAATGGACCGATCGTCTGATTGACAGCGAAGAGATGGAGGAGGATATCCTCGACGAGTGGCTGGGCGAAGAGCTCGACGAGGAACCGCCGACGGCGCCGGTCGTCGAGCCGAAGAAGCTACGCGCGGAGATCGAAGAGCTTGAGCGCCTGGCGCAGGCCGCGCGTGCCATCGGCACCGACAGCAAGACCAAAGCGCTCCTGACCGCCCTCGATGTCGGCTTTGAAGAGATGTCGCGGATGGGCGCGGCTCGCAAGGCGCTGATCTTCACGGAATCGCGCCGCACGCAGGACTACCTGAAGGATTTTCTCGAAGGCCACGGCTACAAGGGCCGGGTCGTTCTCTTCAACGGCACCAACAGCGGCCCCGAGGCCAAGGCCATCTACGAGGCATGGGCGGCCGCCAATGCGGAGTGCGGCCGCTCAACCGGCTCACGGGCCGTGGACTCCCGGACGGCGCTCATCGAGCATTTCCGCGACAATGTGCCGATCATGATCGCCACCGAGGCCGCCGCCGAGGGTGTCAATCTTCAATTCTGCTCGCTGGTCATCAATTACGACCTGCCCTGGAATCCGCAGCGCATCGAACAGCGGATCGGCCGCTGCCACCGCTACGGGCAGAAGCACGACGTCATCGTCATCAACTTCCTGAATGAGCGCAACGAGGCCGACCAGCGCGTCTATCAACTGCTCAATGAAAAGTTCAGCCTCTTCCACGGCCTCTTCGGAGCGTCGGACGACGTGCTCGGTACCATCGAATCCGGCGTTGATTTCGAGAAGCGCATTCTCGCCATCTATCAGCAATGCCGCACGACCGACGCCATCGACGCCGCATTCAAGCAGCTTCAGACAGAGCTTGAGGACCAGATCCGGGGTCGCATCGCCGATACGCGCCGCAGCCTGCTGGAGCATTTTGACGAAGACGTTCACGCGCGCCTACGGTTGCAGCTCGAGAACGCGCGCGCGCAGCTCGACCAGGTCGGCAGGCGTTTCTGGAGCGTCACTCGGCAGATCCTCGACGGCGCCGCGCGCTTCGACGAAGGGGAATACGCGTTCGACCTCGACAGCCCTCCGACGGATTCGGTCCGGCGCGGGCGCTACCACCTGATCTCGAAGACACGCACGGGCGCGAACGAGAATGCCGGTCCCGACTACGGCTACTATCTCTACCGGCTCTCGCACCCGTTGGGCGAGCATGTCATCGCCGCCGCGAAGGCCCTGCCGACGCCGCCGAAGACGCTGCGCTTCGACATCACGAACCACCCGGCCCGCATCGCCGTGGTGGAGCAACTCAAAGGCCGCGGCGGCATCCTGACGCTGAGCCGCTTGACCATAGACTCGTTCGACACCGAGGAATACCTGCTCTTCTCCGCCGTCGACGATGAGGGCCGGTCCGTCGACCCCGAAGCCTGCGCCAAGCTCTTCAACGTCGACGGCGCGGTCTGCGACGCATCCGCGCTCACCGCCGATCAGGATCGCCGGCTCGCCGCCGAGATCGAGCAGCACACCCGCGCCACGGTAAACCGCTCGCTCGAAGCCAACAGCAAGCATTTCAGCAGCGTCCGCGAGCGCCTCGAGCAATGGGCGGAAGACAAGATTCTGGCCGCCGAGAAGGCGCTGAAGGACACCAAGGAGCAGATCAAGGCGCTGCGCCGCCAGTCCCGGCAGGCCGAAACGCTCGGAGACCAGCACGGGATTCAGGAGAAGCTGCAGCTGCTCGAAAAGCGCCAGCGCAAGCAGCGCCAGGAAATATTCACGGTGGAAGACGAGATCGAGGCCAAGCGCGACGAGCTGATCGCCGGTCTTGAAAAGCGGCTCTCACAGCGCCAGTATGCCGAGCGCCTCTTCACGATTCGCTGGGAGGTGGCTTGACATGCCTCAGCCAGCCGCGACAACTCCAACGAAGGATCCCGCCCGCATGAGCATGCAATTCGAGAAACTCGTGACCCTGCTAAAGGAGCTGTTCCAGCTCGACCAGCCGGATCTCGACTTCGGCCTCTACCGGATCATGCACGCCAAGGCGGGCGAGATTACGCAGTTCCTCGAGAAGGATCTGCTCCCGCAGGTCCAGGACGCCTTCAGCCGCTACACATCGGCTGACAAGGCCGTTCTCGAAACCGAACTGAAGAAAGCCATCGAGCAGGCCAACGGCCTCGGCGTCGATCCCGAGACCACCGCGAAAGTCAAAGGGTTGCGCCAGAAGATCGCGACCGAGAGCGTCGACGTGGCCGCGCTGGAGGCCGAAGTCTACGACCATCTCTACAGCTTCTTCCGCCGCTACTACGACGAAGGCGACTTTCTCGCCAAGCGCGTATACAAGGCCGGCGTTTACGCCATCCCCTACGAAGGGGAGGAAGTGAAGCTCCACTGGGCCAACCGCGACCAGTACTACATCAAGACCAGCGAATTCCTGCGCGACTATGCCTTCACGCTGCGACCGTCCGCAGCGAACGATCCGATGCGCGTCCATTTCCGACTGGCCGACGCCGCCGAAGGCGAGCATGGCAACGTCAAAGCCGCCGAAGGCAAGGACCGCGTCTTCATCCTGGCCGCGGGCGACTTCATCGCGGTCGAGGATGGCGAGCTGGTTCTTCGGTTCCAGTACAGGCCGGCCGGCATGGAAGACTGGCCCGCAGAGGCCCGCGCGGCTGCGACAGCGGCAGCCGCCAAGAAGCCGCCCGTGCAGAAGGAGCTCTCCGCCGACGCCGTCAGGCGCGTACTGGCCGTTGCCGACCCCGCGCTGAAACCCTGGATCGACGAGCTCTCGAAGAAGCACGTCAAGGCCAACGCCGAGACCGCCGACTACAGCCGCCTCGAAGGGCATCTGAACCGCTACGTCGCCCGCCACACCTTCGACTACTTCATTCACAAGGATCTCGGCGGCTTCCTGCGCCGGGAGCTGGACTTCTTCATCAAGAACGAGATCATGCATCTCGACGACGTCGAGAGCGAGAGCGCCCCACGGGTCGAGCAGTACATCTCCAAGATCAAGGTCGTGCGCGGGATTGCGCACAAGCTGATCGCCTTCCTGGCGCAGCTCGAAGACTTCCAGAAGAAGCTGTGGCTGAAGAAGAAGTTCGTCGTCGAGACCTGCTACTGCATCACGCTGAACCGGATTCCGGAGGAGTTCTACCCGGAGATCGCCGCGAACGACGCCCAGCGCGAGGAGTGGGTGCAGCTTATCGCGATCGATAGCGTAGCGCAGGATCTCATGACCCGGCCCTACAGCTCCCCTTTGACGACTGCGTTTCTCAAAGATAATCCCACACTGATCGTGGACACTCGCCACTTCCCACAGGCGTTCGTCGCCCGCCTTCTCGACACCCTAGCTGACCTTGACGAGAAGACAACCGTATTGGTCGTGCACGGCGAGAATACCCAAGCGCTGCATACCTTGCACGCTCGTTACGCTGTCGGCATCGACTGCGTGTATATCGATCCTCCGTACAACACCGGCAATGACGGGTTCTTGTACAAGGACAGCTACCAGCACTCCACGTGGCTTTCCATGTTCGATCAGGCATTCCGTATGGGCCGTCCACTTGTGGGGCACGCGTCATCATTCTTCGTAAGTTGCGACGACAACGAGATGAATCGCCTGAGGCAGTACTTGGACACAGCGTTCGGCCCTGAGAATCTCGAGTCTCAGATCGTCGTTCAATCGAATAAGCGCGGTCAGACCTACAGATCAATAGCGAAGACACACGAGTACCTTCTGGCCTACGACGTCGATGATGCGACGCAGCTTAATGGACTTCCTAAAGACCTTGAAGGCGGCGACAGTGACCAGTACGGAAACTACGAGCTGTGGGAGCTGCGAAACCGAAATCCCAAGTTCGGGCGGTTCAATCGGCCGAATCTATACTTCCCTGTGTTTGTGTCGCCTGCCCAACTGCAGCGGTTGGGCTACTCCACCGTGTCGGTGACTCAGACAGACGACTACGTCGATGCCGTCTATCCACGGAACAGCGAAGGGCAGGACTCCTGCTGGCGTTGGTCGGTTCCGAAAGTCGAAGCGAACAGTCGCATGGGGGACCGAGTGCTTACTGCAAAGAAGACGCGCCAAGGAGACTGGCGCATCTTCGAGAAGTCGCGCAAAGCACTCAAGGCAGCAAAATCGATCTGGGCCGATAGCGACGTCATAAGCGAAAAGGGCACGGTTGAGGTGGGCGCTCTAGGCCTTCGAGAGTTCGGCTTCCCGAAGCCCCTTGGCCTCATCGAGAAGGTGTTCAAGATCGGAATGTCTGACGGCGGTACTGCACTAGACTACTTCGCCGGTTCTGGCACTACTGCTCACGCGATCGTAAACCTGAACCGCGATGACGAAGGAAGGCGCAAGGCGATTCTCGTCGAGATGGGGGATCACGTTGACAGCGTGCTTCTACCGCGCATCAAGAAGGTCACGTTCACTCCGGAGTGGGACTCCGGTAGGCCGCGCCGACGGCCCACAGTCGAAGAAGCCCAGCACGGTCCTGGCATTATCAAGCTCACTCGTCTCGAATCGTACGAAGACGCCCTCAACAATCTGGATACGCGGCGCAGCGCGGCGCAGGCCAGCCTGCTCGATGCCGCGGATGCTGCCGGCGCGGACGGGCTGAAAGAGGAATACCTGCTGCGCTACATGCTCAATGTCGAGACGCGCGGCAGCCAGTCGCTGCTGAACGTCTCAGCGTTTAGCGACCCGACCGCCTACCGGCTGAAGGTGAAGGCGCCCGGCAGCGACGCCGGCCGTGAAGTGAATGTCGATCTTCTGGAGACGTTCAACTACCTGATCGGTATGACCGTGCGTCACATCGCCGTGCCCCAGACATTCCAGGCCCTGTTCAAGCGCGACGCGGAAGGGCGGCTCGTTCTGGACGGCCGCCTGAAGCAGGACGAGGCCGGGCCGTGGTGGTTCCGCACCGTGGACGGCACGACTCCGGACGGGCGCAAGGCGCTCGTCATCTGGCGCAAGCTCACCGGTGACGCCGAGCAGGACAATCTCGTCCTTGATGCGTGGATCACGGTGCAGGGCTACTCCACCAAGGATTACGAGTTTGATCTGATCTTCGTAAACGGCGACAACAACCTGGAGAATCTCCGCCAGGGCGACGAGACGTGGAAAGTCCGCCTGATCGAGGAGGATTTCCACAGGCTCATGTTCGACGTCGAGAGCGTGTAGGGGAGGAACGGACACCATGCCCCCGCGCGGACGACGACAGAACAACCGGCCTCAGGTGCCGTTCTCATACAAGTTGGTCTTGAACCAATGGCTCTTTGGCCTGTTCGGCCTGCCGTCAACGGACGGCTTCTACACATGGAACGGGCGGAAGGTGCCGCTGCTCGACGCCTTCAAGCAGAAGTTTCAGATCACCGAGGACGCAGCCGGCGGCCTCGACGTGAACAACGTCCATCGGTTTCATACATCGCTCATTAACCAGACCGTCCCACTCGACGAGCTGCCGCCCGACCTGCTGCTCGAATACGACCAGAACATCGTCCGGCACACGCTGCGCCTCAACGAACGGCGCATCGCCCGCGGCGAGGAACCCATCGCCTGGAAATACTTCCAGTACCTGACGCTGCTCTTTGCCGAAGTCTACCTCGACCGCTTCTTCCACGACCCGGACGCGCTGCTCGCATCCATCAACGAGCAGATCGTCCGCTACAACGCCGACAAGCCCGACCCTGACAAGCTCCCGGCGCTCGACGCCGACGATCCTGAGTCAGCCCTGAACAAGCTGGCCTTCTGGAGCGCGACCGGCTCTGGCAAGACGCTGATCATGCACGCCAACATCCTGCAGTATCAGCACTATGTCGAGAAACACGGGCGGGGCCATGAGCTAAACCGCATCATCCTGCTGACCCCCAATGAGGGCCTCAGCCTCCAGCATCTTGGCGAGTTCAAGACCGCCGGCATTCAGGCGGAGCTGTTCAGCAAGGACGGCCGCGGCCTGTTCTCCAGCCGCTCGGTCGAGATCATCGACATCAACAAGATCCGAGATGAGATGGGAGAGAAGACCGTCGCCATCGACGCCTTCGAGGGCAACAACCTTGTCCTCGTTGACGAGGGCCATCGCGGCGCCAGTTCGGGTGAGGAAGGCGCCTGGATGCGATTCCGCAACCAGCTCTGCGAAAAGGGATTCTCCTTCGAGTATTCCGCCACGTTCGGCCAGGCCGTCAAGGGCAATCCCGATCTGACCGCACAATATGCGCGCTGCACGCTCTTCGACTATTCCTACAAGTTCTTCTACGGCGACGGCTACGGCAAGGACTACCAGATCCTCAACATCGACCCCGCGACTCAGGAAAGCAACCTTGAGCTCTATCTCGACGCCTGCCTGCTGGCCTTCTTCCAGCAGCAACGGCTCTTCCGTGAGCAGGAGAGCGTGTTCCGGCCCTTCAATATCGACAAGCCGCTCTGGATCTTCGTCGGCGGCAAGGTGACCGCGACCCTGGCCGCGAAGGACGCGTCCGACATCATCGAAATCCTGCTCTTTCTCGCGCGCTTCGTTGGCGACCGTGCCGCCAGCATCGAGCACATCAACCGGATTCTGACGCAGGGCCTTGTCACGGCCGACGGCCGCAATTTGTTCGCCGGCCGGTTCGCGTATCTGAACGGCGCGGGACTGTCCGCCGAACGGCTTTACGACGACGCGCTCGCGACCGTCTTCAACGCCCCCGGCGGCGGCGCGCTGCATGTCGAGAACCTCAAAGGCGCCACCGGCGAGATCGCGCTCCGTGTCGGCGACAACGACCCGTTCGGCGTCATCAATGTCGGAGACGACGCGAAGCTGTGCAAAATGTGCGAGGACTACGCCTCGCTCCTCGTTGGTGAGAAGGATTTCGCGGGCTCGCTCTTTCACGACATCAACAAGGCGCACTCGACCGTCAACATCCTGATCGGCTCGAAGAAGTTCACCGAAGGATGGAGCAGCTGGCGCGTGAGCACGATGGGCCTCATGAATGTTGGCAGCACCGAAGGCTCCCAGATCATCCAGCTCTTCGGCCGCGGCGTCCGATTGAGAGGCTTTGATTACAGCCTGAAGCGCAGCGGGCGCACCGTGCTGCCCGAGGCCGTCTCGCGTCCGCGCCATATCGGCACGCTGGAGACGCTCAATATCTTCGGCATCAAGGCCGACTACATGGCGCAATTCCGCGAGTTCCTCGAGGAGGAGGGGCTGCCGCCCAACGACGAGCGCACCGAGTTCCTCCTGCCGGTGATCCGCAATCTCGGCACGAAGATTCTCAAAACCATTCGACTGAAAAAGACAATCAACGGCGTGAGCACCGAATTCGGCGACGCCTTTAAGAAGCTGGGCCCCATCCCGACGCTTCGGAAGCCCAATCCGGCCGCCGAGCCCGCGACGCGCTATCTGCAGGAGAACCAGGTCGTTCTCAACTGGTACCCGAAGATTCAGGCGCTGCGGTCAACAGGCGCGACCGGCGGCGACCAGGACGGCGCGCCGCAGCAGGGCCGTCTCAACGCGCAGCACGTCGCGTTTCTGGACATCGACGCGCTGTTCTTCGAGCTGCACCGCTTCAAGGCCGAACGCGCCTGGCACAATTTCAATCTCTCGCGCGAAGCCATAGTCGCGCTGCTGGAGGACCAGAGCTGGTACAAGCTGCTGATCCCGGAGGAGGAGCTGGCGTTTGACTCGTTCGAGCGCATCCGCCTCTGGCAGGAAATCGCCACAGCGCTTCTAAAGCGCTACTGCGAGCGCTATTACAGCTTCCGCAAGAAGGAGTGGGAGCTGCCGCACCTCGAATACCGAGACCTCGAGCCGTCAGATCCCAACTTCCCGCCCGGCAACGACGAGTTCCCGGACGGCTATTACCGGATTCTCGTCCAGGAGTCCGAGACGGAGATCATCGAGAAGCTGAAGGAACTCAAGGCGCTCATCGAGGCCGGCGATCTCAAGCCGTGGCAGTTCGCGGGCCTGCGCGCAATCTGGTTCGGCCAGCACCTCTATGAACCGCTGCTGCACCTGGCCGGATCGGCCGTCGAAGTCCGTCCCGTCGCGCTCAACGCCGGCGAGCGCCGGTTCGTCGAAGACATGAAGGACTACTTCGACAAGGAACCGGCCGTGCTCAAGAACGCGGAACTCTACCTGCTGCGTAACATGAGCAAGGGCAGGGGCGTCGGTTTCTTTGAGGCCGGTAACTTCCACCCCGACTTCATCGTCTGGCTGCTCATCGAGGGACGGCAGTACATCTCCTTCGTTGACCCCAAAGGCATCCGCAATCTCGGCTACACCGATCCGAAGATCCGGTTCTTCCAGACCATCAAGGAAATCGAGACGCGCCTGGGCGACTCGTCCGTCACGCTGAATAGCTTCATCGTCTCAAATACGCCCTCGCATGTCATGAAGCTGCAATGGGCCGTCGACAAGGCCGACATGGAAGCGCGTCACATTCTCTTTCAGGACGAGGATAAGGACAGCTACATCGAGGCGCTGCTTACGAAGGCGCTCGCAGCTGCGCAGACGGCATGAACGGCAAATGGGACATGGTTCGCAAATGGATGAACTGAAGCTGGATGAACTGCACACGCGCCACCCTGGGCTCACGCCGGCCCTGGGCGACTCTTACGCCGAAGCGGCGTGCGTCTGTTTGTCGCGCCACCACGATACGCCCGTCACTGTGACCATTCGGCGCAATGGACACACAGAGCTGCGCTTGGTGCCGTTCACAGAACCCGACACGCGGACGAGTAATGCACACGCCAACGAGACCGACGCCACGGAGGCCGGGGCGTATGGCGTCTCCTTGGCCGCGGTAGAAGATGTGGCCGGTCTGGTGGCCGTGCGTCGGGCCGAGACCCTTACCGGCGCCGACTGGTATGTCGCACCTCAGGGCGCCGAGATCGAAGATCTTGAAGACTGCATCCGTCTGGAAGTGTCTGGCCTGAACAACGGCGCGAGCGCGGATATCAGCCGCCGCCTCCTCGAAAAGGTCGCTCAAGCCAACCGTGGCCAGAGTAATCTTCCGGCCATTGCTGCCGTGGTGGGCTTCAAGGCCCTAGAGATCGCGATCTCGGCCGTGGAGGCGCGATCATGACGTGGGCGCAGTTTCACTCTGCCAGCGAGACTGCAGCGATCGAAGCCGAGCAGGCCTATCGGGACGGCCAGACCGACCGGGCCGAACTGCTCTACGCGAAGGCGGCGGACCTTGAGCAGCAGGCGCTCGGCGCTGTTGATACCGTCAAGGCACGAACGAGGGGCGTCACCGCCGTCAGCGCTGTGTCGCTCTGGTACAAAGCCGCCGCATTCGGGCAAGCCGAGCAACTCGCGCATTCGATGCTGGCCGATCCCGCCCTGCCGCCCTTCGCAAAGACAGACCTTCGCAATTTGGTGCAGGCCATCTGGACGGAGAGTGCGAAGAAGGAGGCGAAGATCGGCTTCCTTCCGGGGCAGGTCTTCGTCTCGGTCAAAGGAGGCGAAGTGATCACGGGAGGGGCACCCCTCGACCTTGTGGTCGAGAAGGTGCAGACGATCCAGTCCATGTTCTATCGCACCATCGAGTTCATCAAGGACATGCCGTTTCGCTCGCGCGGCGGCCCCGCCGCCGAAATCCAGGAATCGTGCCGTCCGTGGCTGTTTCAAACGGCGCCGGGGAGTTATCAGTTTTCGGTGGCTATCCAGGAGCCCAAACAGCTCGATTTCTTCCGGGAGGATGTCCGTCCCGAGCTCATCGCGAACCGCTTTCTGGAGATTCTGCGCGCGACGTCGACTGAAGACCAGCAGACGCTTGAGACTCTGGTTCCGAAGCCCGCATACCGCAACGCCTTCCTGAAGCTATCCCGAAATTTAGCACCAACAGGGAAGACGTTTGACGCTATCGAGTTCCGAACGGCGACCAAGGAGTCGCGCGTCGCACTCACCGCGGAAGACAGACGCGTAATCAATCAGACAATCAGAGGCGCCCGACCCGCCGACGTTCAGGGCTCGCCGGACAGCCCCGAACAAGAGATCACCGGCGTGCTTCGTGCGGTCGATCTCGACAAGGACTCTCTGGACGTCGTTGTTGAAGACCAGACCGTACATGTCGTTGGGTTGGGGGACACGATGGACGACGTTATCGGTCCGATGGTTAACAAGAGGGTCAAGCTGACCGCCGTCTCCGGGGCCAAGGGCTCGCTTCGCCTTCGCGATATTGAGTTGGACGACTAGAGGTCAAGGCTTTGATTGAGCGGCAGAAGGCGATGCCTGGCTGGACTTGAGGCTTGGGTGATAATGTTTCTTACGACAAACCAGAGTGACATTCTGCTGTTTTTCGAATGACATAGCGATATCGGGCGTTTCTCGTTATGTCTTCCTGCCGTCCGCCTGGCGCCAGCGCTCGTGATACCGGTAGCCGGAACAACTTTGCGTGCAACGGCTGGAGTAACAACAGCGACGAAGCCTCGGTGGACACCCAAATCCAGCCATTAATCGACACCGCAAAACCCGCCATTAACTGACAGCGGCCGAGACGTTGACGCGCGCGAGGAACGCAGGT
>JBEBGB010001212.1:0-1279 GCA_040081675.1 Vicinamibacterales bacterium | reverse complement strand
CGTCGTCGCTACAACGAGGCCGAGTACGTCGCCGCCCTGCAACGGCACGGCTCGCCGCTCGCAGCGAAACTCACTTGACGGCGCAACTCAGATGTCCATCCCGCCAGCGCCGATCGCCGAAAGGATTTCATAGGGGCCGAGCCGAGTACCAGGAATGAGGGCCAAGAGTGACGCGATTATATGGGCAAGATCGGAACGCGGAGCGGATTCAGCACGGTCACGCCGAATTGGCGATCGACTCATGCCCGGGGGATTCGATTGCGCGACGGGCGGACTCGGTCTAGTCTCACGAGCACGCGCCCAGTCGCTACCAGTGAGGAACGAGCGCGCGCTATTTCTGAATCGAAGCGCTGCTTCGCCCAGGGCCCAAGCCGAGGACTCGATTCAAGCCGTGCGCGATCGGTGGGAGTACCGACTGTGCGATATCAGTGCTCAGGTCGGCACGCGTTCACAAGCGGCGCAACGGAGGCTCGGGATGATTGAACTGGGAGCGTTTGACGATGGGGTAGCGGTGGATGTGCGTGATGCCTACATCAAGGAGGTCGAGACCATTGCGCGTGTGCCTTTGAAGGACGTCGTCCCAGGCCCGGACCGTATCGCCTTTGCGCAGCACACGCCGGACGCACAGCAGCCCATGACGGTTGCGGCCACGCAGAAGGCTCTCACGCAGATCGGCTTCTTTCCAGGCGGGAAGACCGACGGCATCTGCGGCTACCGCACAGTGTCGGCGGTTCGACTGTTCCAGGAGTACGTTCGCGCAGTCGAGCAGCTGCCCTGCGTGCCCGATGGACGTTTTGGTCCGCAGTCGCAGCAGCACCTGCAGCGCTGGATCACAAAGGGTCTTCGACCCGAGTGGACGCCGACCGTCGACGCCTGGCGATCGGGAACGCTGGGTGACACGGAGTACACCGCGTGGCTCGGACTCCTGGCCCAGGTAAAGGCGCGCTACCTGACGTCGCCCACGCGCATGCTGCAGATGGTGAATGCGAACACCACACCATCCGACACTCGAAAGGTGGCCAACTGGGATGTGTCGCCGGCTGGCATACACCTCATCGGCGTTCGTCGCGAAGAGGCGAGCCTGAAGTTCGACGATATCTTCGTCGTGCTGATCAAGGGTCTCGTCTACAAATTTCAAGGTACGACCGAGCCTGGCGCAGCGACGGACTCGGCGAAGGGCGCGCCCTTCCTCGTGCAGGGACAGCACGACTACCACTTCGGCTGGCACAAGAGGACTTACCTGGCCTTGCGGCCACAGAACAAGGGCGTGTTGATCGTC
>JBEBGB010001211.1:0-1280 GCA_040081675.1 Vicinamibacterales bacterium | reverse complement strand
CATGACCGGACCGGCTGGCAACCATCGTGTTCAAGCGCCGACGAGTGCCTTGAATCCGCCGTAGACCATGCGCGTGATCTCGAATGGCATGTCCTTCGGTGCGCCGATGCTCGCCATCTCCTTCATGACCTTCGCATTGACGCGGTCGCGATGCGCGCGCGACTTGAACGCACCGTGCTTGCGCCACATCCTCTCTCCCAGCCGAGCCATGCGGAGATAGGCCTTCAGATTCTTCCTGGGCACCGGCACGACATATCCATCGACGTATTGCATGTGAACCTCCCCGTCATCTCAATCTGGCAATCTTGACTTCTGGCGGGACGTCCCGCACTGGTCCAGGGGGCTGCGGCGCCTGATCCGGGCGCCACCACTCATCGAGGACCCAGAGATGCCCGTGAACGTGCTCGGTTGTCAACAGGCCGGCAAACGTCGCGGCAACCCGACGGACGCGAGGTAACGTCTGGTCACCCAGACGAATTCACAACAATGCCCGCAGTTGCGGAGGGCGGATGTTGGATGACGTTGCCGACACCCTCAATCGTCGACCCCGCAAGCGCCTCGGATTCAGAACCCCGGAGGAATTCTATGTCCCGTGACGATCAGTGTTGCACTTCAAACTTGATCCTAGACTGCCGGAGATTCTGCTGCGCCCAATACGCTGCCGACTTCAAGCTGATATCGCGCCACGAAGTACAGCCCGACCTGGCGATCGCTGTGGTGCCGAAACCCGTGCCGCTCGTACACCGCCCGAAGACGCAGTCGAGACACTTCGCAGTCGAGTCGGAGAAATCGCCGACCGAGCGAATGGCTCCGCCGAACCGCCCACGACAACAGCGCCCCTGAAACGGCTCCGCCCGCAAATTCCCTCCGCACGGCAAGTCGGTGCACATACGCGGCGTCGAGTTGAGATACATCGGGCCAGAACAGCGGGTCCGACAACTGGAACTTGATCGTGCCAACTGGCTGCGCCAGTTGATCCGCCAGGAAGAACAGCCCGTCTCTGACACCCTGTGAGATTTGATCGGGACTGAGTTCATCAGCGCGCCACATCCCGATGCCGCGACTTTCGAGCCACCCAGACGCCTCCAGTAAGATTGCGGACACGACGTCTGTGTCTTCCGGCTCCGCTTTGCGGACTTGGATCTCCATCGTTCGCGCAGGGTGGTTGATCGTTCCGCAGTCTAACGATAGCGCTGAGCCGCAGCGTACACGGTCACACTCACGCCGACGGCTCCAGCGCGATGTTGGGCTGCCTGGGTGGGGTGTAGAATGGCCCCATG
>JBEBGB010001210.1:0-1281 GCA_040081675.1 Vicinamibacterales bacterium | reverse complement strand
CAGCAGGCGCCACCGCCGAAAAGCGAATACACCGCGGTGCTCCACACGCACATCTGAGAAGAAGAGACACATGGCCATCAAGCTTCCGATTTACATGGACTATCACGCCACGACCCCCGCTGATCCGCGGGTGGTAGAGGCGATGCTGCCCTACTTCACGCAGTTCTTCGGCAACGCCGCCAGCCGCAATCATCCCTTTGGCTGGGAAGCGGAAGAGGCCGTCGAGAAGGCGCGCAAGCAGGTAGCAGACCTGATTGGTGCGAACGCGAAGGAAGTCGTCTTCACGAGCGGCGCCACCGAGTCGAACAACCTGGCGATCAAGGGCGTTGCCGAGATGTATCGCGAGAAGGGCAACCACATCATCACCGCGGTGACCGAGCACAAGGCGGTCATCGACACGTGCAAGCGGCTCGAGAAGGAAGGCTACCGGGTCACGTATCTGCCCGTGCAGAAGAACGGCCTGATCAGTCTCGACGAGCTGCGTGCGGCGATTTCGCCCGAGACCATCCTCATCTCGATCATGACCGCCAACAACGAGATCGGCGTCATTCAGCCGATCGCCGAAATTGGTGCCATCGCGAAGGAAAAGGGCATCCTGTTCCACACCGACGCGGTGCAGGCGGCCGGCAAGATTCCCTTCAACGTGAACGAGCTGAAGGTCGACCTGGTGTCGATGAGCGCGCACAAGATGTACGGACCCAAGGGCGTTGGCGCGCTCTACGTGCGACGCCGCAATCCGCGCGTGTTGCTCTCGGCGCAGATCGACGGCGGCGGGCACGAGCGCGGCATGCGTTCCGGCACGCTCAACGTGACGGGTATCGTCGGATTTGGCAAGGCCGCGGAGCTCGCGAAGACGGAGATGGCGACCGAGAGCGCACGCCTTTCCGCGCTGCGCGACCGTCTGAACGACCGCTTGCACAAGGGACTCGACGAGATCTTCGTGAACGGGTCGGTGGAGCACCGTCTGCCGCATAGCCTGAACATCAGCTTCGCGTATGTCGAAGGTGAATCACTGCTCATGGGTATCAACGACGTGGCCGTGTCATCGGGCTCGGCCTGCACGTCGGCGAGTCTCGAGCCGTCGTACGTGCTGAAGGCGCTGGGCGCTGGCGATGACCTTGCGCACTCGTCAATCCGCTTCGGACTCGGCCGCTGGTCGACCGAGGAGGAAGTCGACTACGTCGCCGACAAGCTGATCACAGTGGTGACGCGTCTGCGTGAGATGTCGCCGCTGTACGAGCTGGCCAAGGAAGGCGTCGACCTGTCCACGATGCAGTGGGT
>JBEBGB010001209.1:0-1284 GCA_040081675.1 Vicinamibacterales bacterium | reverse complement strand
AACGGCCGGCCAGTGAGGCGAGCGGGTCGGAGCCTCTCGACTGGCTGACTCAACGCTACGAGGTGCGTCGGGACGCTCGCAATCGCTCTGCAGTCGGCCGCACGCGGGACGCAGCCAGCCATCCGCCGTGCAGCGAACGGCAGCGGAGGCCACTGCCACGCCGCTTCAGCAGCCCCTGGTCTGCGTGTGGCTGCGGTGTCGGGGTTCGTGAAGGCTGCCGCGGCGCCTCGACCCATCGGCCGCCTAACCAGACCTCTCGCTGCACCCATCCGGCCGTTCGCCGCTTCATGCCACCTCGTCAACCGTGTTCGGGTGACGATGGCACCAGACAAGTGGACGGCTCCGCGCGGTGCGGTGGCGCACGTCGTCTGGGAGTGGACAGATGAATCGCAGAGACTTCAGCAAGCTGGCCGCAGCCGCGGCACTCGGTGCCGTCGTGCCATCCCCCTCGGAGGCAGGCGCTCAACAAGCCGCCGGCGCGGCCACGCACGAGCAGGACATGGCCACCGCCATGAAGCGACACGAGAAGATGCTGGGCGGCCCGCATCTGACGATTGCGATGCTGCCCTACCCCGGCATGTTCCTGCAGGACCTCGTGGGTCCACTCACGATGTTCGAGGCTTTGCTCAATCGAGATGTGCACTTGGTCTGGAAGAACAAGGAGCCCATCACCGTCGGCACTGGCATGAACCTCACTCCGACGATGACGTTCGCAGAATGTCCGGACAATCTTGATGTGCTGTTTGTGCCTGGCGGTGTGCCTGGCACGTTCGCGATGATGGAGGACGCCGAGGTGCTGCGATTCCTCGCGGCCAAGGGGAAGACGGCGAGATACGTCACCAGCGTCTGCACCGGATCGTTGATCCTTGGCGCAGCCGGACTGCTGAAGGGCTATAAGGCGACGTCGTACTGGAACACCCGTGAAGTCCTGACAGAGTTCGGTGCCATCCCTACCGAGGGACGCATCGTCGTCGACCGCAACCGAATCACCGGCGGAGGGGTGACGGCTGGACTCGACTTCGGCCTTGCGGTTGTGGCCGCGCTGCGCAGCCGGGCGTACGCTGAGGCCGTGCAGCTCTACGTCGAATACGACCCGCATCCACCGTTCAACGCCGGCTCACCTCGGACTGCGCCGAAAGAGCCCAAGCAGTTCATCGACGACATGTTCGGCTCGCTGGTGGACGTGGCCCGCCAAACGGCGATTCGTGCGCAGAAGCGTCTGGGCTAGCGCACGCGGTAGATCAGAAAATTCTGGCGCGGCAAGAAGTTGTGCTGCGCGTCGAG
>JBEBGB010001208.1:0-1285 GCA_040081675.1 Vicinamibacterales bacterium | reverse complement strand
CGTCGTCCAGTCCCTTCGCGGTGCTCGCCGATGCCTCTGGTTCCTTCACCATCCCCAACGTGCCGAACGGCCCCTACAAGGCCATTGCCTATTCGGGCGCGCGGCGGATCGAGAAGGAAGTGAACATCGCCGCGGGTGGACCGCCACTCGACTTGACCAACTAGAAGCTGAAGAAGAGCAGGAGATCGATGCCGGCGCGTTCGACGCGGCGGAACGGTGACACCGTCAGCGAGCTCGCATCCGAGAAGGTACCGCGGATACGGAAGATGCGCGACAGGTAGTACTCGAGCGTCGCCTCGTCGTATTCCGACGCGCCGAACTGGCGGCTGAAACGCGCGACGAGGCCTGGCGCGATTTCGTCACCCACGGTGACGCGCGGACCACCGCGAACGTCGGACCCAGGTTCAATTTCGAGCGTGTCGATACCCAGCGTTCGCTCGAGCGCCGAGACCATCGGCGCCGCAAGGAACCCCGCGGCGAGAGTGCCCGCGCGAACAGCAAGTTGCTGTTGCTGCAGCGCGGAAAGGTCGTTGGTCGACGTGTTGAAGACGATAAGCGACAGGATGTCGGACGGGTCGAGGGACGGCGTGCTCGCCAGTCGCAGTTCGGGTTGCTCGAGCAGTCCGAGGATGGAGACACGTGTCTCCACGCCGGAGATCACCCGATTGACCGTGACGTCGAGTTCGGGGTTCAAGTCGCCGCGGAAGTTGATCGAACTCGCGGGGTCGAGCGCAAATCGGCGGCCCTGGAAGGCATAGGACCCGGTGACCGAATCGAGCGAGCCGTTGACGTACAAGGGCTGCGCGGGATCTTTGTACAGGGACAGGTCGCCGAACACTCTCAGGTTGATGTTGCCAAGGCCAAGGGGCGTCCCTGGTGTCACCTGAACGTTCTCGCCCGTCATGCGAAGCGTACCCGGGATGTGCACTTCGATGTCGATGCCGGTTCGTTCCCAGGGGTTCAGCGCCACGATAGGGTCGAGCGTCAGCTCCGGCGCTGCCGTCGTCGCATACGGCTGAAACAACGTGCGGTCCAGCACTCGATCGACCGCTATCGAGCCCGAGGTTATGGTGAGGCTGCCGGTGAGCTTCGGCGATTCGAACTCTCCAGCCAGATTCAGCTGCGCATCAATCGCCACACGACCGTACTCGTTGCGAAGAACCTGAAAGCCCTTGGCTGTAATGCCAACTCGCAAGTCGCCCACGCGCAGTTCATGCGTACCAAGACTGCCGGTCACATCGAGCGCGCGGCCCTCCTCGTCCTCGAGGTGTAACGTGTCTACGCC
>JBEBGB010001207.1:0-1287 GCA_040081675.1 Vicinamibacterales bacterium | reverse complement strand
CGGACGCTGGCGTTGATGGACCGAACTGGTGCGGATCACGTGGTCGAGTACGGCCTGCCGTACGGATCCGCGGTCGAAGCCATGCGCGGAGACGCGCTGCTCAAGGCCGCGGCGCAGGCCACGGACCCGGCCGACCGCGAACACGTCACGCCCTTCATTCGAGGTGGTGCGGGGTTCTTCGTCCTGGCGGCGATCGCTCCGGGGCACCTGCGTCGCCCGCGACTCCGCCTGACCGTCGACACCGAGGACGACCTGGCGTTCATGCAGAAACTGCTCGAGGCCGTGGGACCGCATCCGTTTCCCGCGCCGCTCGCGACGATTCTTGACGTAACCGACCGGCTGCCGGCGGCGGCGAGCAGTGGACCGGAACGGCGAGAGGTGCGATGAGCGCACGCTCGGGCCGACGCGATTTCGCAACCCTCGTCGGCGTGCCGCTCACGATCGTCGTGCTGCTCGGCGCGCAGCGCCTCGAAGGCGGCACTCTGTGGACCCTTGTGCAGCCAACGGCCGCCCTGGTGGTGTTCGGCGGAACGTTTGCGGCCATTCTCGTTTCCTATCCGTGGCGATTGGTAGGCGCAACGATGCGGGCGGTGGTCCGAGCGTTCGAGCATCCGCCGGAACCCGACGTTCAGCTTGTTCGTCGCCTGTCCGAGTACGGGTCGCTCGCGCGGAAAAAAGGTATGCACGCGCTCGAGGCCGAGGTCAGCGACATCACCGATCCGTTCTTGAAGCGAGCGCTCGAACTCGCCACGGACGGCTTTCTTGCCACTGACGTGCGTCGCTTGCTCGAGACCGACAGCCGCACGCGCGAGCACCACGAGGAGGAGCCAGGCGAACTGCTCGACTCCGCCGCGGGCTACGCGCCGACGATGGGCATTCTTGGCGCGGTGCTGGGCCTGATTCACGTGATGGAGAACCTTGCGGAGCCTGGCAAACTCGGCGGAGGCATCGCCGTCGCGTTCGTGTCGACGGTCTACGGCGTTGGCGCCGCAAACCTGCTGTTCCTGCCACTGGCGACAAAGGTCCGTGCGCGGGCGCGTGCAGGTGCGTTGGCGCGTGAAGTGGTCATCGAAGCGGTGTCGGCCATTCAGCACAACACCCATCCGCGGCTCATGGAGCAGCAACTCGGCGCTTTTCTCCGCCTGCGGAGAGACTCGCGGGGCAGGGAAGAGGCTGCGTGAAGCCGCCGCAGCGCCGTCACCACGGTCCGCCGTCGCGCGACCGGTGGCTGGTGTCCTATGCCGACTTCATGACGCTGCTCTTCGCGTTCTTCACGACGCTCTATGC
>JBEBGB010001206.1:0-1287 GCA_040081675.1 Vicinamibacterales bacterium | reverse complement strand
ACGAAGACGAGCGCCGAGGGCGCCTGCACCAGGACGCGAGCGATCCACGTGCGGGCCATTCGGATCGGCACTCATCCAGTTGTCCAGATAGAAGAGCATCGCCGGACTCGTCGCCGTGGCGCCGAGCAGGTCTCGGAAGCGCCCGAGGACATGTGGGCGAATCGCGTCGCGCTCGTACTCGGTGAGCATGTAGCGCGCTGGTCCTTTACGCGAGTCGACGTTGAAGTGGTTGAACCAGAAATCGGTCAACACCTCTTCGAGCTGCCGGTCGCTGTACACGGCCCGCACGACCCGTTGTTGCGACAGTTCGAGCAGTGGCAGGTTCGCGCGCTGGCGTTCAGGGTCCATCGGCATCTGCTGCGGACTTGGCGGCGGATCGACCGGCTTGTCGCCAGCCTGCTTCTGCCGCGCTCGCCGCGCCTGGATGGCTGGAATTTCGTAGCGCTGCGCGATCTCGCGGGAACTCAGATGCAGTGTCTCGAATCCGTCGAGCCTGCCTGCGATTCCGCCGTCTGGAATCCGCTCGGGATGCAGTTGCTCGTCGATGAACCGTTCGACGCCCATCTGCTGGACGCGCGTGACGTCCCCCGGGCGGGGACCGAACGTCACGCGATTCAGCACGTGCAGCGCCGTTCGCTCGTCGGACTCGAGTCGTGCCGCGTCAGGCCTGCCCGCGCTGCCAGCCAGCAGGGCACTTACGAGCAGCAGCACGTAGATACGTCGGGTCATCACTGAACTCCTGTCGCACTTAGACCAGCAATCGAGGTGCGGGTTACAGGACCGGACGCATCTGGAATGTGTAAGCACTGGATCGCCGCAAACGCTGGCGGTGAAGTGACAGTCCACCGGGCGCGGAGTCTCGACGCCGTTTCGATAGAATCTCCACTTATGCCTCCATCGACCAACGACTTCGAGAAGCTCGGGGTCTTCTATCTGGGCCGCCGGTTCGACGCGGACACCAGGCAGCCGACTTCCGACCTCGTGCTCTACGACTCCAAGGATCTCGTGACGCACGCCTTGTGCGTCGGCATGACGGGAAGCGGCAAGACCGGGCTCGGCATCGCGCTCATCGAGGAGGCTGCCATCGACTCCGTGCCGGTCATCGTCATTGACCCGAAGGGCGACCTCACCAATCTCGCGCTGACGTTTCCCGACTTGAGCCCAGACGATTTCAAACCCTGGGTCAATGAAGACGATGCCCGTCGCGCGGGAAAGGATGTGGCCGCGTTCGCAACCGACCAGGCGGACCGCTGGAAGAAGGGACTGGCCGAATGGGGCGAGGACGGC
>JBEBGB010001205.1:0-1287 GCA_040081675.1 Vicinamibacterales bacterium | reverse complement strand
GCTCGTATACGTGCGACGGTACGTCGCGCTAGTTCTCTTCGCCGCGACGTTGAGTTCCGGAAACGTCGCGTGGGCTCAGGAAGCCGCGCGTCCCAACATCGTACTTGTCTTGATCGACAACCTCGGTTGGGGCGAGCTCGGCTCTTATGGCGGCGGCATACTGCGTGGCACTCCGACACCACGCATCGACCGGCTTGCCACCGAAGGGCTGCGGCTCACGAATTTCAACGTCGAAACCGAGTGTGTGCCGACCAGGTCCGCGCTCATGACTGGGCGTCATCCCCTAAGAAGCGGCACGCTTCGCTCCGCCCCTCCCGGTCAGCCACAGGGCCTCGTCTCCTGGGAAGTCACGATGGCGGAGCTACTCTCGACGCAGGGCTATGCCACAGGGCATTTCGGTAAGTGGCATCTCGGTGATGACGAAGGCCGCTTCCCGACAGATCAGGGCTTCGACGAGTGGTACGGGATTCCGCGCACGGACAACGAGGCGATGTACACCACCTCCATGGGCTTTGACCCAAAAGCGGCGCCAGTGCCGTACATCCTCGAAGGGCGCAGGGGCGAGAAAACGCACAACGTCGAAGTGTTCAATCTCGACTCCCGCGCTCGACTTGACACCGAAATCACGAAACGCACGCTGGCATTCATCAACAGAAATGCGATCGCGCATAAGAACTTCTTCGCGTACGTGCCGCTCACGCAGGTGCACTTCCCGACGTTGCCGCACCCCGCGTTCAAGGGCAAGACAGGTCTCGGCGATTTCGCAGATGCTGTTGTTGAGATGGATTTCCATATCGGCGAACTGCTGGATGGCATCAAGAAGGCGGGAATAGAGGACAACACGATCTTCATCTTTGCGAGCGACAATGGGCCGGAACTGCGTCGCCCATGGCGAGGGTTCGCTGGCCCCTGGCGTTCGACGTATCACACGGCGTTCGAAGGAGGCATCCGGACGCCCTTCATCATTCGCTGGCCAGGACATATCCCAGTGGGGGTCAGCAATGAGATCGTCCACATCATGGACGTCTTCCCGACCATTTCCAAGATCACGGGCGCGCCGATCCCCACCGACAGAGCCATCGACGGCGTGGACCAGAGCGCGTTCTTTCTTGGCAAGCAGGCGAAGTCCAATCGCGAGGGGTTTCTCGTCTACGTCAACGGCGATCTCCACGCTGCGAAGTGGCGCGACTGGAAGGTCCACTACTGGTGGCAGCTGAACCCAGCAGGTGGGACGGATGCGTTGGGACCGATCAAGCTGGAAGTGCCGTATCTCTTCAACCTGCTCAC
>JBEBGB010000365.1:0-5323 GCA_040081675.1 Vicinamibacterales bacterium | reverse complement strand
ACGAAGATGCTCACGTGTCCGTTGATCCTGGTGACGTTCGGTCTGTTTGCGCTCGTGGTCAACGGACTGATGCTGTGGCTGACGAGCACGCTCGCGGCGCAGTTCGGCATCAACTTCCACGTCGACGGGTTCTTTCCCGCGTTCTGGGGAGCACTGGTCGTCAGCATCGTGAGCACGGTGTTGTCGATGTTCGTACGCGACGACGCGCCGCAGCGCTCGCGCTGACAATCAGGTCAGCGAACCAGGCTGGCCAGCGTCGCGACGATCGCGATGAGGCCGAGCCACACGCCTGCGACGCGTCGGTAGTCGGCGGTTCCCACCACCAGCGCGATGGTCACCTTGACCCACGAGTTTGCGGCGACGCCGACCGCGATGGCTCGCGCGGCCACTGCCGCGGTCGCGCCGAGGTGTTCCGCCTGGGCCATCGACACCGTCAAGGCGTCCACGTCGGTCAGTCCAAGAAACGCGCCTGACGCCACCAATCCTGTGTTGCCAAAGGCTGTTCTGACCCACGTGGTTGCGAACAGCACTCCTTGAAACGCCACGGCCATCTGCAGCGCCGGCATGAATTGCAGCGGGTTGGCTGGCGTCCGCACGGACGCAGCGGGTTCGACAGGGAGTCGGACCAGCAGCAAGACGAGGAGTCCGATGACGAAGGGCACCACCAGATAGACCAGCAGCTCTCGCGCGACCTGGCCGTTGAGGACCACCAGCGCAAAGAAGATGCGTGGGAACAGCATCAGGGACGCGGCCACGGTTCCGAGTGCCAGCGCCCTCGACGACGCAGGCTCTGTGCGGCTCAGTCGAGAGAAGCTGAGGGTGACGGCGGTGGACGACAGCAAGCCTCCGAGGAGACCGGCGACACGATAACCGCTTGTACCGCGAGTAACCCGCCCGGCGAGGTATCCAACGAAGGTCAGGCCGGTGAAGAGCAGCACCAGCATCCACAGCATTCGCGGCCGGAAGCCGCCAAGCGGGCCAAACGGTCCCTCTGGCAGCAGTGGCAGGATGACGACCGCCATGACACCGAAACGCACAGCGGCCTTCATCTCGTCGTCGTTGATGCGATCGACGAGCGTGTGCAGATACGACTTCTCCGTCAGCAGAAGCGTCGTCAGCGCGATGATGCCGCTTGCGAGCGCCAGTTGCTCGCGTCCGGCCAGCAGTCCGGCAGAGACGACGACCAGTGCGGCGGTTTCGGTCGTCGCATCCACTTCTCGTCGACTGGCGGCTGCGTAGCCCGCGATGATGAGCGCGCAGGCGGCGGCCGTGAGCGTCACGGAGAGGCCGACTTGTCCGCTGCGCGAGAGATAGCCTGCGATGCCAGCGAGTCCGCCGAGGAGCGTGAACGTGCGAATGCCTCCAAAGCGGGCGTTCACGCCGCTCGCGTGACCCGAGTGCTGGCGTTCAACGCCCACACACGCGCCCCCGAGCGCGGCCACGAACAGCCCTGCAAGGTCGCCGTTCAACGCGTCCTCCAATGTGTCACGTCTCGGAAGGGAATCAGACGCACGACGGATGCCGTGCGAGTTCCATCGAACATCGACGCCGCACGGCAAGCTTTCGGCTGGAAATCAGCGTGTGGTTGCGGAGGGCGCGATGTGCGTATGGACAGGCCTCCGCCGATCTGGCGGAGGCTGCCGGAACGGCGTCAGCGCGTCTCGGAGCACGGCTGGCCGCCTGCCACCGAGAGCACGACTGCCGGGTTCTTGCCGCGGCGCGTCAGCGTGAGCGCACTGCCTCGAGGCACGAGGGCGTACCAGCCGGGTGCGAGTTTCTGCTCGCGTCCCGCCGAGACCAACGTTGCCTCACCGCCGACCAGATACAGCATCCGATCGATCGCGGCATCGGGCGATGTCTTGATTGAATCGCGTACGACGAGCAACTGCGTGTTGTCCAACCCCGAGCAGGCGACCGGAAAGTACTTGAAGGGTTCCTTCACATCCGGCGATTTCTCGAACAACTCGAAGATCGACAACACCTTCGCCTCACCGGCCGGCGCGCTGGTAACTGCCGGTGCCGGCGCTACGACCGGAGGTGGCGGAGGTGGTGGCGGCGGCGCGGGAGGAGGCGGGGCAGCCGTCAGCGTGAATTCGACTGGGGGCGTGGTCGTCCCCGCACGCACCGTGACTTCCTTCTCCAGCGTGATGAACGACTCGCTCGAGGCCTGCACTCGATAGGTGCCATTCGGGAGCGTGAGGAACAGCACTTGTCCGGCCGCGTCCGACACACCCTCACGGCCGACGGCGCCTTCCGCGACAACTTTCACACCCTGGGCTGAGAGTCCCTTTCGATCCGTGACGCGAATCACCAGAGACGACGTAGCCGCGACCGTTGGTCGGCGAGCGGGTGCCGGTGCCGTTGTGGCCGGTGCGGCTGGTGGCTGCTGCGCGGGTGCGGGCGTCTGTTGCAACGCCAGCGCGAGAGCAAGAAGCGCTGTCATCGAATTCCTCCATGGAGGAAGGTATCCGGTCCGCACTCCCGTGCGCAACCTCGAGCGTGCGCGTTATTGATGAGCTCAGCGCTTGACCGCGTCTGGCGTGAGCACGGCACGTGCGACCATTCTGGACGCTTCGCGGATCTCCCGTGCAGCCGCGCGCACACTGATCGTCGCGCGCGACGTCACGTCAACGTCCTGACCCACCTCGAACCGATCGCGAATGCTCTTGCCCTTGAACTGCAGCGGGAACCCCGGCAGGTTGATCGAGATGTCGCCGTAGGGTTCGGTGTTGCGGTCCACGATCACGCCAGTAAGGCGTCCCTGCGTGTTCATGCCGATCAGCATGTGGATGTGCCCGTGATACCCGAGCTCTCCGGGCACCAGGTCGATGGTCCAGAATGCCCAGCCGATCGGTTTCGCGCCTGGCGTCTTCACTGGGTCGGTGGCGTACGCCGTGAAGTAGATCGGGTCCTTCTCGCCCCGGGGCGTGAACGTCGTCGCAGATGGGAAGAGTTGTTTGAGCCGCGCCGTCGGCAGCGGGTCGATGAAACCGGCGACCGACTGCGCGATGAGAAGGACAGGTGCGCAAAGCAGAAGAGCAAGGGCGAGGATGACTGGAACCGGACGCTTGACCAAACGGTGGACTCCGCGACGATTATAGCGAGGAGCGTGAAGTCCACCGGCTCAGTGGTGTCGGCCGCCTGCCAACCCCGCCTGTCTGGCCCGCCCGGCCTGCCCTTCTGTTGTCAGCTCCGCGGGGGCAGCTTCTGCAGGATGCGCGTCACGGCGTCGTCCACGCGCTGTTCGACCAATGCCTGGCTGTCGATTCCGTCCAGGCTCCCTTCAGACCAGCCGCGCCACACAAGCTTGTTCGTGTGGGTGTCGACAAAGTCGAGCGTAATCGTACCTGCGTCGTAGATGCTCGATCGGCACGAGTCGCAGTAGCCGAACTTGCGATCGAGCTCGTTCACGTCGATGGTTTCCTTGACGCTGGCGTGATAGTGGATGACGAGGTCCGCGGTGCCGAGCGAGGCCGGCTCGAAGCCTCTCTTCACGAGGACGGCGTCGCCGGTGTTGCGCAAACGACTCTGGAAGAACTCGTTGTTGTCCAGGCGAGGATCACCGGTCGCGAAATGATCGGTGGCCGCCCACGCGTAGCTCTTGTACTGCGTGAAGTCCATGCCCCGTTCGAGAGAGGCATTCACGCGAACCGGCGCACAGGCAGCAACCGCAAGGGCGCTGGCCGCGACGAACGTCGCGATGATGAGGTGTCGAAGGTTCCGCATGTTCGTTCTCCATTCGCGCCGTCGGGGCGCATTCCCGATATGTGACGCACTCCCACGAGCCGAAGTCGCGCCGATCGTCAGATCGACCGTGGGAACCTGGTGAACATGCCCTTGACGGCCTCGTGAATCCGGTCCTCGAGACGCTTCGGGTGATCGAGCACCCCTTCGATAGACGTCTGGGCCCAACCGCGCCAGATCAAATGATTGGTGTGCGCATCAATGACATCGATCATCATCGTGCCGACCTCGTTTTCGAACACGCGAACGTTGCAGTCCTCGTCGTAACAGGCGCCGACCGTGGGGTCCCCGGTGTTCACCGCCATGCGCGGAGCAACATTGGCGTGGTAGTGCACGAGCAGGTCTGGTGCCTCGCCTTCCGCGCGAGTCAACACAAGGCCCCGCTTGGTCATCTCACGCTCAACCGCACCTTGGAAGTGATCCTGGAAGAACGGATTGTCGAGCCTCACATCGCTGGCTGGCAGGGCGTCAGCCGGCGCCCACTTCCACGAGTGGAACTGCGTGAAGTCGAGCCCTGTCACCACGTGCGAACTCACGTTCATCGTCGCGCACGCCGACACCGTGAATGCCATCACGGCCAACACCGACCAACGTAGAAGTCGCAGCATGACACCACCTCGATCCGTCTCTGTGTGCCTTTCGCGTAACGACAGTGCACACTGCGAGACAGATGCCAAGCGCGCCCACAGTGGCGGGGAGGGTGCGAATAGACGGCAGTGCCGGAATTCCGGCGTAAATCAGCCTTGAAGGACGTGGCGGCCCTGGGTGCTGCCGGCTTTCAGGCACTCGCAGGCCGCTTTGGCGTGGGTGAGCGTGAAGATTTCCACGAACGTGCGAATCTTTCCCGATCCCGAAGCTACTTCCAGCCGGACGACTTTCTGGTGAACCGAGCGGGCAGCGCCGGCTTGGCCTCCGGCGCGGGTTCGGACTCTCCAGCTGCCTCTCTTATTTCCGCTTCGAGCTCATCGTCGTTGGGGAGACCCGCGAGTTGATCGACAAAGAGCAGCGAGTGCTGCGATGGGATGTCGAACTTCTTGCCACAGGACTTGCAGACGACGTCCTCGTCGAGGCGTAGCAGATAGTCGCGAAGCTTGGCGAACCGTGCGCGGTCGTGCTCGTCGGCGCCGTTTGGCGGGCGGTCCTTCTTGACTCGTCGTACCCACCGCACGCTGTAGTCGTTCGCGCGGTGGCAGCGTGGGCAGCTGTAGTTGCCGACGCGGGACTCCGGTCTGTCAGTGAAGAAGGCGCGCTCGTCGAGAGACATGCCCTCATGCTACCGCATCCGATGCTCACACTAGGGTTGCAGCCTGAATGCGACCACCTTATGGTTCTTGCCGCTCGCGCGTTCCTGAGACGTTGCGCGGATAACACCGTAGATGACGCCAGCATCCGACCGGTCCCACGCGATGCCCTGACCACGAATGTTCATGGGAATGGTCGCGACGAGTTCGAGCACCGAGCCGGCCTTGGGCAGCCGCATCTTGTACAGTTCAGCGGGATCGTGGCCAGTCAGGTAGAGGAACCCATCTGGCCCCCACGACCCTCCCGAGTTGCTCATCAGCTCGAACTTGTCGAGGAT
>JBEBGB010001204.1:0-1288 GCA_040081675.1 Vicinamibacterales bacterium | reverse complement strand
ACCCTTGCGCGAAGAACAGGTCGTCATCATTCTGCGCATAGATGTGCGGAATGCCCTGCTGGTCGCGGATGATCTCGACCGGTTGCTTCAGTCCGGGCACTTTGAGCTCGCCGTCGATCTTGGCCAGCGACTGGCGGGCCAGGTCGTCGAGCGACGCCGCTGGTGCGGCGACGGTGGGTTCGGCTGACGCTCCGCAGGAGGCAGCGAAACACGCCAAAACAACGAGCCCAAGAGCGGTCGCGCAGAAGTGTTTGACGGACATCAGATAGATCCTCCCGAGTGAGGCGAAAGAGCTGCGGCCGCATGATGACCGCCAGCGACCTATGTGTCAATCGCGCGTCAACAACCTCGCACGAGCCATATCAACCCTTGCCCTTCATGCTTCGTCGGAGAAAGAATCGGAGCTCGCCATGTGGTTCGACCTTCTCTGAGGTGAGTGATGACCGATAGATCCACCACGTCTTCTGGCAACGGCGTCACGTTGCTCATTGCTACGGCTGTCGCCGCTGTCGCAATCGCGGCAATCGGGCCAGTATTTGCGCAAGGTCAGGCCGGCGCCCCTGCGGCGAAGCCGAAGGGGTCCACTGCCCCGCCCGAGCAGGCCAGCGCCAAACCGGTGAACTTTCTCCCGAACCCGTACGAGACCGTCAGAAACTTCGGCACGCTTCCGAACGGTCGGAAGTGGGGCTCGGTCAGCGCGGTCGATATGGACCCGGACGGCAAGAGTGTGTGGGCAGCCGACAGGTGCGGGACCAATTCGTGCGCCGGCTCCAACGTCGATCCGATCGTGAAGTTCGACCCGCAGGGAAACGTGCTCAAGGCGTTCGGGGCCGGCCAGATTCTGTGGCCGCACGGCATGGACGTCGACAAGCAGGGCAACGTCTGGGTGGTCGACGCGCGGATTGCGACCGCAGATGAACGAACCAAGTTCCCCGACTGGGCCAAGAAGGGGAACAGCGTCACGAAGTTCAGCCCCGACGGCAAAGTGCTGCTGGTCCTGGGAACGCCCGGTGAAGCCGGCGACCCGCCTGCGAAGTTCACGGAACCGAACGACGTGGTCATTGGACCCGACGGCAGCATCTACGTGTCGGAAGCACACGGCGCGCAGTTCATGGATGCACCCGAGCCCAGCTCCATCGGCCGCATCTCGAAGTTCTCGCCTGACGGCAAGTTCATCAAGAGCTTCGGCTCCTACGGCTACGGACCCAGCCAGTTCCGCGGTCCGCACTCGCTGGCGTTCGACTCGCGAGGCCGCCTGTTTGTCGCCGACCGTGGCAACCGCCGGATC
>JBEBGB010001203.1:0-1288 GCA_040081675.1 Vicinamibacterales bacterium | reverse complement strand
GCCCAGAGGTTCTTTCCGTGATCGAAATCTACGACACCACCCTTCGCGACGGTACACAGGGTGAAGGTGTCACCTTCTCCGTCACCGACAAGCTTCGCGTGGCCGAACGCCTTGACGCATTCGGTGTGCACTACATCGAGGGCGGCTGGCCCGGCTCGAATCCGCGCGACATTGAGTTCTTCGACCAGGCCAAGAGCCGCACGTTCAGAAGTGCCAGGCTCGCGGCCTTCGGATCGACGCGGCGCAAGGACACGTCGGTCGTGGCCGACGATCAGGTGCGCCTGCTCATCGATGCTGCCACGCCGGTCGTCACCATTTTCGGAAAGACCTGGCTGCTCCACGTGCTCGAGGTGCTCCAGACCTCGCCCGAGGAGAACCTCGCGATGATTGGCGACACCGTTCGCTACCTCAAGTCGCGCGGCAAGTACGTCGTCTACGACGCCGAGCACGCCTTCGATGGCACCAAGGACGATCGCGAGTACGCGCTTGCCACCTGGATGGCGGCGCAGGCCGCCGGCGCAGACTGCATCACGCTCTGCGACACGAACGGCGGATCACTGCCTGCCGAGATCGCCGAGATCATGGGGTTCGCTCGACGCAATCTGACAACGCAACTCGGCATCCACACACACGACGACATTGGCCTCGGTGTCGCCAATGCGCTCGCCGGGCTCGAAGCCGGCGCGACGCACGTGCAGGGCACGATTAACGGCTATGGTGAGCGTACGGGCAACTGCAACATCATCAGCGTGATGCCCATCCTGCAGTTCAAGCTGAAGGAACCGAACGTGCCGGCCTCGGCCTTTCCGCAGTTGAAGGAGCTGTCGCAGTTCGTCGACGAAACGGCGAACATCCGTCCCAATCCGCGGCTCCCGTGGGTGGGAAGCGGGGCGTTCTCACACAAGGGCGGCGCACACGTCAACGCCGTGCAGAAGGTGCTGCGCAGCTACGAGCACATCGACCCCGCCCTCATAGGCAACGCGCGGCATGTCCTCGTGAGCGACCTCGCGGGCCGCAGCAACATCGTCCTCAAAGCGCGCGAGCTGGGATTCGACGTCACGAACAACACCCCGCAGTTGCGCACGATGTTGGCGCGCATCAAGGAACTCGAGCACCAGGGGTACGAATTCGAATCAGCCGACGGGTCTCTGGCGCTGGTGATTCGCCGCTCGATCACGCAGACTCCGCCCCCATTCGTCGTCGATGCCTACACCGTGTCGGTTCGGCGCGACGGCGACGCATCGAGCTGTGAGGCCATCGTCAAGGTTCGCGTAGGCGATGTGTCCGA
>JBEBGB010000364.1:0-5327 GCA_040081675.1 Vicinamibacterales bacterium | reverse complement strand
TACGAGCGCGATCGGTTGAACCAGCGCATCGAGGCGTACCTTGCCGATCGACGCAAGGCCCGCCACTACGAAGCTCGCCTCACGGTGACGCCGACCGTGACCGATCAGAATCGAACCGTGAACCTGCGGCTGACTGCCGACCAGGGCCCGACCGTGCGGGTGGTATTTGCTGGCGATCCCGTGCCCGCCGATCGGCGCGAGGAGTTCGTGCCCGTTTCGCGTGAAGGCTCGGCGGACGAGGACTTGCTCGAGGACTCGAGCAACAGAATTGCCGCGTTCTTCCGAACGCAGGGATACCGGGATGCGGCGGCGACGTTCAGCCGCGAGAGCAAGGACGGCCAACTCCTCGTCACGTTCACGGTGCGGAAGGGAGGCCAGTATCGTGTGGAGTCGGTCGAGGTGACCGGCAGTACCGCGATGTCGTCCGACTCGCTCGAGGCATTGATGCGCGTGCGCGGCGGGCAGCCCTATTCCTCCGCAGCGCTCGACGCTGACATGACGCGACTCGAGGAAGCCTACAGACAGCGCGGCTATCCTTCGGCGAAGGCTGACCCCGTCTTCGAGCAACGCCCCCAGGCGAGCGACGGCCACGTGCCGGTGTCGATTCGCGTCGTCATCACCGAGAGCACGCAGACCATTGTCGACTCGGTCAGGATTACGGGGAACGAGAACGTACCGGAGGCGGAGCTGCGCGCATCGTTGACACTGTCGTCCGGACGGCCATTTTCGACAGCGGCCCTGGCCCTGGACCGGGACGCGATCGAGTTGCGCTACGCGAACCTGGGCTTTCAGAGCGCGTCGGTCGAGGCCAGGCCGGGCATCAGCTCCGACAGCCGCCGCGCGGACGTCGTGTTCTCGGTTCGAGAAGGACCACGGGTCTTTGTGGACCATGTGCTGGTGGTTGGCAATCAGCGAACCAAGACGGAGACGATCGAGAACGCGCTTCGCTTCAAGAGCGGGGACCCACTGGGTCTGGAGGCTGTCAGCGAGAGCCAGCGTCGCCTCGTGGCGCTCGCGCTCTTTCGACGAGCGCGCATCACGCAGCTTGGAGGCGGCGACAACACCAAGCGTGACGTGCTCGTCACCGTCGAGGAGGCGCCGCTCACCACAGTCGGTTACGGCGGCGGTTTCGAGGTGCGGTCGCGCGTGCTGCGCCTGGCGGATGATCCAACCGTGGTGTCGGAGAAGCTGGAGTTCGCGCCACGGGCATCATTCGAAATCGGGCGTCGAAACCTCTTCGGCACGAACCGGTCCGTCAACCTGTTTACGAGCGCCAGCCTGCACCCCAATGGTTCTCCGGTGTTCCTGAATCAGGCGCCGTCTGCCTCGACGTCGGATACAGGGGGATATGGCTTCGCCGAGTATCGTGTGCTCGGACAGTTCCGCGAACCACGAGTGCGTGGCTCGAGAGCCGATTTTCGGGTGACCGGTACGCTCGAGCAGCAGATCCGATCGAGCTTCAATTTCTCGCGACGCAGCGCCGCAGCGGAACTGGCGCTACGGCTGCCCGCACGAATGAGCGCCAGTGGCGGCTATCAGATCCAGCGCACGCGTGTGTTCAATCAGAGTGTCGAGCAGTCACAGCAACTCGATATCGATCGCCTCTTTCCCAAGGTGCGCTTGTCGTCGTTTCTCGGCTCGCTCATTCGGGACACGCGCAATGATCCGGTCGATCCCACCAGCGGACAGTACCTGAGCGCGAACGGACAACTGGCTGCACGGGCGATCGGCTCGGAAGTGGGTTTTGCGAAGTCGTTCTTCACGGCCCAGATGTTTCGTTCGCTTCCCAAGGCACGCGGGGCCGTCTTTGCGGCGAGTGCGCGCCTTGGCGCGGCGGCCGGGTTTCCGAGCGCCGCGGGCTCGCGCGAGTTGCCCGCAAGCGAACGATTCTTCGCTGGCGGCGATACGACGGTTCGGGGCTTTGCGCTCGATCGCCTCGGCGTCCGCCACGTGCCAGCCGGCGTCTCGGACACGCTGGACGATGCGGGTTTCCCGCTGGGCGGTAACGCGCTGGTCATCCTCAACGGCGAGCTTCGCATGCCGGTCGGGAAGGCGATGCGCGTGGTCGGTTTCGCTGACGTGGGCAATGTGTTCAAGACCGTGAACGAGGTGGCCATCGGCGACCTGCGTCCGGCGCTGGGTGTGGGATTCCGCTACAAGTCGCCCGTCGGACCGCTGCGGTTCGATGTGGGCTTCAAGACGCCGAAGCGATCCGACGAGCCGCGCGCCGAGTGGTTCATCACGTTCGGTGAGGCGTTCTGACCGTGCCTGACAGCAGTTGGCTATTGATGCCGGTTGATGCTCTCGCTCGACGGGTGCCCGAGGAGACGAAGACAGCACTCGGAGTGTCTGCGCCGCCGCCCTCCGCTTGGCGAGTCTGTCTGTATATCTGTCTCACGACGCTGCTGTGCGTGTGTGCAACCGAGCGTGTCGCTGCCGCAGATGACGTGATCGACCGTGTCCTCGCGGTCGCAGGCGGAGAGGTGATTACTCTGAGCGATGTGCGGGCAGCGCTTGCGCTTGGACGCGTACAAGCGGCCAACGCAGCCGACCCCAGTCGCGTGGCGTTGACGCAGCTGATCGACCGCGCCCTTCTTCTTGCGGAAGTGAATCGCTTCGCTCCGCCAGAGCCGTCAGCGCTGACCATCGACTCGGCGCTCGACTCGGTCGTCGCACGTTTTCCATCCGGGGACGCGTTCGATGCCACACTCGACCGGCTCGGTGTCGATCGCGCATTCGTGCGCGAGTTGCTGCGCGAAGATCTCCGGATTCGCGCGTACCTCGATCAACGCTTCACCGCGCAGACGCTGGACGAACAGCGCGCGCTGGTTGACGTGTGGATCGCCGGACTGCGTCGCCGTAGCAACGTCATCGATCAGTACGACACGCCGGTCAGCGCGGCAGCACCAGGTACTGCAGGATCTGGACGAGATTGAAGCCGGCGTGGCTCACCACGGGAGCCGCGATCGAGCGCCGCCGCAGATAGACGGCGCCCCAGAACGCTCCCAAGGTCGCCGTGGCCACCGCGGCATCCGCACCCTGGATGAAGTGACCGGCGCCGAACGCCACGCTCGTCACGACCAGACCAACACGGGCTCCACCCAGCCAGCGTTCGAAACGTTGCAGCAGGAACGCACGCTGCACTTCCTCGCGGATTCCACCGGCCACAATCAACACCACGGCGAAGAGCGCGGCCTGACCAGGCGAACGCACCAGATCCTGGAGAGGGTTGCGTGCGACCGTATGGAGCCACGGTGCGAGAGCCTGTGCGCCCAGCATGACCACCAACGCGACGCCAAACGCCACGAACAGCAGTGGCACTCCAGCGCGTGCTTCGGAGAGCAACGGGCGTCCGCCGAAGAAGACGAGACGCGGGTCTTCACCTCGAGCCCGCAGGAACAACACGATGAGCCCCACAAGAAACACCGTGTCGGTCAATGAGAGCGCCGCGACATAGGTGAGGCTGAGCGAACCATCGACCTGGGGACGAAAGCCGAAGACCGCGAACGTCGCCGCCAGCAGCAGTTGTGTCGGGAAGTCCGAGCACAGGACCACCTCGAGGAGCGCCACGGTTCGCTCCGCGAATGCCGGCGGTCGCAGCGAGGTCGAGGAGAGGTGCTCCTGCTCGGATTCTCCAGCGTCGGGGGTCATGCGTGCTCAAGCCTATCGCAGGCTGCGCACGTCATTGTGGAGTCGAAGGAAACAGCCGGGCCGGCGACATAACGCCGATTAACAGGCCTTTCGTGACCAGCACAACAATTGCACAGTGGGTATATCATGGCTGCTACGCTGTCGAGCTAGTCGTCAGCTCGAGACAGTAGGAGTCTTTTTGTTCAACAACTTACCGGAATGAGGCTGAGCTTGCATCAAGTGAACTCCGCGCTCACAATGTAAAAATGACACTACTCGACGAGATTACCGTCACCGCCAACGCGGTCGCAGAACGGGTGCTGATCGTCGAGGACGACACGTCTGCGCGTGTCGGTCTTGAACAACTCGTCCGAAGCTGGGGATTCCTCGCGGAGTCAGCTGGCGACGGCGAGGAAGCACTCGCCAAGATCACGTCCTTCCGACCGGCTATCGTCATCACCGATCTCGTCATGCCACGGCTTGACGGACTCGGCTTGCTGCGCGCCCTCAACACGCAGGGCGCGGACGTGACCACGCTGCTGCTCACAGCCCAGGGCACCGTGGACACCGCCGTCGAGGCCATGAAGGAAGGTGCCTACGACTATCTGACCAAACCGGTCGACATCCAACGGCTGAAGATCCTGCTCGACAAGATCGTTGAGCGGCTCGAGACACTTCGCGAAGTCAAGGCGCTGCGTCGCCAGCTCCGCGAGCACGGCACCTTCGGCACGATGATCGGCAACAGCCCTGAGATGCGGAAGATCTATTCCGTCATGGAACAGGCTGCGCCGACCAGTGCCTCGGTGCTCATCACGGGTGAATCGGGCACAGGCAAGGAACTGGTGGCCCAGACGATCCACCAGCTCAGTCCGCGCGCGCCGTTCCCGTTCGTGGCGATCAACTGCGCCGCGATTCCAGAGACGCTCCTCGAGAGCGAAATATTTGGTCACGAGAAGGGTGCGTTCACCGGCGCCTCGGACCGGCGCCAGGGCTGCTTCGAGTTGGCAGACCGGGGCACACTGTTCCTCGATGAAATCGGCGAGATGACGCCGGCGACGCAGGTGAAACTGCTGCGCGTGCTGCAGGAGCGCCGCTTCCGGCGTCTCGGCGGTCGCGTCGAGCAGTCCGTCGACGTGCGCGTGATTGCCGCCACCAACATCGACCCCGTCGACGCCGTGGCCAAGGGTAAGCTGCGCGAAGATCTGTTCTATCGCCTCAATGTGTTTGCCTTGACGCTGCCGCCGCTGCGAGAGCGCAAGGACGATATGCCGCTGCTCATTCAAGCGTTCGTCACCGAGTTCAACACGCGCAATCAGAAGTCGATTGCCGGGGTGGACCACGCCACGATGCGCGCGCTCGAGCAGTACAACTGGCCCGGCAACATCCGCGAACTGCGCAACGTCATCGAGCGGGCGACGATTCTGGCTCCGGGTCCCTTCGTCGAGCTACGTCACTTGCCGCCGACCTTGATGAACGAACCGGCGCCGCAGCAGGCACCGCAGATGGCGCTTGCACCGGGCACCACGGTCGAAGAGGCCGAACGACGACTGATCATGATGACCCTGGAACACACGCGCGACAACAAGACTCGCGCGGCCGAGATCCTGGGCATCAGCCTCAAGACGCTGCACAACAAGTTGAACAAGTTGCGGCTGCGTCCCAAGAGGACCGAAGCGTAAGGGCGGGCCACCCAGCAG
>JBEBGB010000363.1:0-5328 GCA_040081675.1 Vicinamibacterales bacterium | reverse complement strand
CGGCGCAGGGCAACTCCTAGAGCGAGGTCCGCGTCGTGTCGTCCTCTCGAAGATCGCGCTAGGGCTGGTCGTCGGTCGCCAGCGTCGATACCACGTCCGTTTCTCGCCTCGCTGGGGGAACCGCCTGGCTTCGGTGCCTGATTCTCGACACGGCAAGTCCGACGAAGGCGGACGCCAGATAGGCATAGGCCATTCCGACCAGAACGAATCGAGGGTGCGTCGCAACGGCCATGATGCCGGCGGCAATCAGCAGAAGCACCGTGTACGGCCGTCGCATCCTCAGGTCGATCGTCTTGAAACTGCGAAACCGAATGGTGCTGACCATGAGCAGCGCGGGCACCAGCACCATCGCCAGGACCGGAAGCGCCTCGCGATAGTCGGTGATGCGGTCCGAAAAAAGGTAGACCGTCGCAGCTGGGATGCCGGCGGCAGCCGGGCTTGGCATGCCAACGAAGTAGCGTTTGTCTCCTCCGGCTGCACTCTGAATGTTGAAGCGCGCGAGGCGGAGCGCGGCGGCGCTGACGAACAGAAACCCGGAGAACATGCCCAGCCGCCCGAGTTCCGCCAGCCCCCACGCATACGACATGATGGCCGGAGCGATGCCGAACGAGATCACGTCGGCCAGCGAGTCGAGCTCGACTCCGAAGTCGCTCGCGGTGCCCGTCAACCGCGCGATCCGGCCGTCGAGCATGTCCAATACGATGGCCAGACCGATGAACGGCGCAGCGGTCTCGAAGTCGCCGCGCAGCGAGTACACGATGCACGCGTACCCGCAGAACATGTTGCCCATTGTGAAGAGGCTGGGCAAGAGCGCGACGCCTCGGCGCGCGCGTGTCGGATGCGGGTCGTCTGCACGCCGAAGAGGGCGCTGACGCGAAGGTTTCAGGGGAGTGTGCGGCGAAGGAACCATGCGTGCGGCAGGGCTCAGTGTAGCACCGCGATCACCGATTCAACGGCGCGCACGGTCGCCCCGACCGAGACCGTGATCTCTGCGGTGGTCGGCAGGAAGATGTCCATCCGCGACCCGAATTTCATCACGCCGTACCGATCCCCGGCCTGGACATCGGCGCCGGCCTCGAGGCGACACACCACCCTGCGCGCCAACGCGCCGACGATCTGACGTGCCACGATGGAACGCCCCTGGTGGTCGATCCAGATCTCGCTCCGCTCGTTGGACGAGGCCGCATCGGGGGCGTAGGCCGGAAGAAACTTGCCTGGCGTGTAGGACACCTTGGTCACGCGCCCCGACACCGGCACGCGGTTCACGTGCACGTTCATGGGCGACAGAAAGATGCTGATCTGCAGCCAGTCGCCGGGCGGTGCCGCAGTGGGGACGGCAGGACCGGCAACCAGCACGCGTCCATCGGCTGGAGACAGCACGACGTCGCCAGTGGCCGTGACCCGCCGATCGGGATCACGAAAGAAGAACAGGAAGAAACCCGTGAGCAGAAGGAACGGCAGCGATACCCAGACAGACCAGAGCACTGCCGCAGCAAGGGCCGCCCCGAGTGAGCCGGCGATGAACGGGTAGACGGCACGGTCGAATCGAATCATCGACCTTATCTAACCACGAAGACCTCGCGGCAGGCTTCAGGAACACGCTCGAGTGACACGCCCCTCGCGCGGCGCCGTGGACGTTTGGCGTGACTATCGGTGACCGGCAGCAGGAAGGAGGCGCGATGCGCCATGTGTGGTTGGCGCCAGAGCCGCGTCCCCTTCCTCCTGCCTGAGCACCGTGCGTGGAAGGTCCTAGTGCTGGAACTCCCGCACGATCGCTTCCATTCGGTCTTTCAGTTGCAGTTTGCGTTTCTTGAGCGTGGATTCTTCGAGCAGTTCGGGTTCGGATAGGTGGGATTTCGTGACGAGTTGGTGCAGACGATCTTCGAGTTCGTGATGCTGGGCGGCGAGGTGATGGAATTCCTCGTTCGTCTGCAGCAACAGTGACTTCAGGTCCTGTGACTGCTCATTCAATATCCACCTCCTTGAAGGCAGGCCCAGACCGGACGGCTTGTTACGGGCAGCGCCGACCGCTCCAACCCTGGTACGGCGAACGTAGCACAAGGGTCTGCAGTCTTCAAGCGGCGGCGTGTTTGGCGGCGGCGTGTTCGGTGGACGCGTGTGTGCCGGCGGTCAGCCTCGACTCGGTGGTTCGCGCCACAGGACCAGGGCATCCTCGTCCGGATGCGTGTAGTACCCACGTCTGACTGCGGTGACACTGAACCCACACCGTTCGTACAGGTGCAGCGCTGCACCGTTCGACCGGCGAACTTCCAGGGTTGCTCGATGGGCACCTCGCACCGCACCATCGGCCAGGACCCTGTTCAGCAGCGCGGTCGCCACCCCCGCGCGTCGGTGCTCCGGGAGAACGGCCAGATTGTTGATGTGGATCTCATCGATGATCTGCCAGCACGAGCAGAACCCGACGGCTTCCCCAACCGCGTCTCGCGCGATGTAGAAGCGCGATACGTCGCGGTGTTCGAGCTCGGCGAGGTACATCTCGCGCGTCCACGGCTTGGTGAAGGTCAGCGCCTCGATACGCACGATGTCATCGAGGTCGCCGGGCGAAGAGAGAGGTTCGATGAAGCAGTCCATCACCGAGCGCTAGGAGTCTTGAGCGGCGGAATGTGCTTCGAATGAGTCAAGTTGTGCTCCGGTCAAGACGACCGCCCGGCGGAGCCGGGCAAACGCAATAGAGTCGACTAGCGAGGCGAACCATTCGGCCACATGCTCGATGGTCTAAGACGAGCCTCGCGAGTCGCCTCTCGAACGATCTCGACGTCGGGTCTCCGCACGTACAACGGTTGGACACCGGCGGGCGTTCGAGTGTCTCCGGCCGCGTGCTGCATTAAGGCCAGCCTGGCAACGATCGGCGCCAGCGCAGGCGATGGGAGAACACGAATGGACGTGGGGACGAGGGGCGCATATTTCATCGCGCCTTCGCCGCAGAGTGAACTCGGCAGACCAAGCTGGGACCAGCGTTCGATCGTGGACGCTGGCGGACTCGCCGTCGGTGCTTCGACGTCAGTGAGCGTGACCGAGTCGTCGTGTGGCCGCGACGCCACATCGTAGAGCGCACTGAAGACCTCGCGCCGGCTCGCGTCCATCCAGGCGCCGACGCGGGTTCCGGGCGGCGCGCCTGTCGCTGCCGCCTCTGCCAACGCTCGAAGCGCGGAGACGGCGGCAACCCGCTTTCCGTGCACGAATGCCAGGCCCTGCATCGTCGCGATGCCAATGCGCAAGCCCGTAAACGATCCGGGGCCGGATGCGACGGCAAACAGGTCGATGTCCGACATCGACCAGCCGACCGTGTGCAGCGCATCGATCAGCTCGGCCGGCAGGCGTTCCGCGTGCGAACGGGCGCCGTCGCCCATTCGCTCGAAGACGACACGTCCATCCTCGGCGATCGCGACGCTGCCCCCGCGTGTCGTCGTGTCCAGAGCCAGTACGCGCATGCGTTAGTGTCCCGAATCGGAAGTTCGGTGACAAATATTCTGGGCGCGGCGCCCGGATCGCAAGGCGCGAAGAGTGAGCTTATTGGGCATAAGTGAACGATGAGCAACGCAGCGAGGCGGGATGCCCCGCCCAGAATATGTCGGCGAACTTCTGATTCGGGACACTAGACTACAAGGATATGTCAACGTCGGCGACGCCGGCGATGCGGCAGTATCTCGACGCCAAACAGCAGCATCGCGACGCCATCCTGTTCTTCAGGATGGGTGATTTCTTCGAGATGTTTTATGAAGACGCGCTGCTGGCCGCCCGCACGCTCGAGTTGACACTCACCTCCCGATCGAAAGACGCGGCTGGCGGCGGCATTCCCATGTGCGGTGTGCCCTTCCATGCAGCCGACACCTATATCGCGCGGCTCGTCAAGAAGGGTTTCAAGGTCGCGATCTGTGACCAGATCGAAGACCCACGCAAGGCCAAGGGCATCGTCAAGCGTGCGGTGGTTCGCGTTGTGACGCCGGGCACCTTCACCGACGCGAGCTACCTCGACGCACGCGAGCCGGCCTTCCTCATGGCTCTCTCGCGTTCCGAGTCGAAGTCTGTCCCGACCATTGGTGTCGCACTGCTCGATGTGTCGACTGGCGAATTCAGCGCGACGGAGTACGTCGGTGCCGACGGCGTGCTCGCCCTTGGCGACGAGCTGGCGGTTCTCCGACCTCGAGAAGTGCTGGTCGCTGCCGCGCCCAACGCGTCGGACGGCGCGCCTGGCACCCGCGACCACGTTGCAGCCTGGCCGCAGGTTCAAGACGCAGGCCTCTCGATGACACCGATCGATGCCTGGGCATTCGAGTTCGAGGCCGCGCGCCGCTCGCTGCTTGACCAGTTGCACGCGAAAGGGCTCGAAGGTTTTGGGCTTGATGGGCATGCGGCAGCTGTTTCGGCCGCCGGTGCGCTGGTGCACTACCTTCGGGCGACGCAGAAGGCCGACGTCGCACATGTCCGATCGATTGCCTACCGTCAGCGCGCGGATGCGCTGCTGGTGGATCCCACCACACTCAAACATCTGGAGATTGTCGAGGGTTCGGAGGGCGGCCGTGACGGATCGCTCCTCGATGAGCTCGATCGAACGGCCACCTCGATGGGCAGCCGTTTGCTGCGCTCCTGGCTCCTGCGTCCCCTGCTGTCACTCGACGCGATTCGCGATCGGCTCGACGCCGTCGAAGAACTCGCATTTCGAACTGTCGAACGCGGGAAGTACCGCGACGCTGTCAAGGCGGTGCAGGACCTCGAGCGTCTCGTCGCGCGGACGGCGATGGGCACCGCGGGCCCACGCGACGTGGTCGGACTCAAGACCTCCATCAGCGTGATCCCGCGGCTGCGTACCGTGCTCGGCGATCTGCAGGCGCCGCTCATGCGGTCGCTCTGCTCGGAGCTGGACGATCTCGCCGACGTACGAGACCGCATCGAGAGCACGTTGATAGACGAAGCGCCGGTGCTTGCGCGAGACGGCGGAATGGTGCGGGACGGCGCCGATCGCGAGATCGACGAGCTGCGGGCAATCAGCCGCTCAGGGAAGCAGATCATCGCCGAAATGGAAGAGCGCGAGCGCACGCGAACGGGCATCTCGTCCTTGAAGATCCGCTACAACCGGGTCTTCGGGTACTACATCGAGATATCCAGGTCGAACCTTCACGCGGTCCCGGCCGACTACCTTCGCAAACAGACCATCGCCGGCGGCGAACGCTTCATCACACCGGCTCTCAAGGAGTACGAGGAGAAGGTCGTTGGCGCGGACGAGCGGATTTGCGAGCGCGAAGTCGAGATGTTCGAGGCGCTGCGACGCGACGTGGCGACCGAGGCGCCCCGCATTCAGGCAGCCGC
>JBEBGB010001202.1:0-1290 GCA_040081675.1 Vicinamibacterales bacterium | reverse complement strand
TGCCTCGCGAGTGTTCGCGCTATGATGCCTCGTTTTGGAGCCATTCCTTATATGCGTGCGCGACTCCTCGCCGTCATTCTGTTCGTACTCTCGCTTGTGCCAAGCCCGTCTGCTGCCCAGTCCCCCGCGCCTGCCCGCCGTAGCGTGGCGGCGGTGCGGCTGCCAGACTCTCAAACCGTCACGCTCGACGGCCGCCTCGACGAAGAGTTCTGGAACACTGTTGCTCCAGCAACCGACTTCGTTCAGGTCGATCCCGATAATGGGAAGTTAGCGTCTGAACAGACCGCCGTTCGGATCGTCTACAACGCGGACACGCTCTACATCGGCGCACTCTGTCTGGACTCGGAGCCTGACAAGTGGCTGGGCTATCAGCGTCGACGTGATGAGTTCCTGTCCTCGGACGATCGGTTCATGTGGACCATCGACACCTTTCACAACGGGCAATCCGGGTACTTCTTCGAGATGAACCCCTCGGGGATGATGGGCGATTCGCTCATGGGGGGCGGTATCGACAACCGCCAATGGGACGGCATCTGGAACGCACAGGTGCATCGCGGCGAGTACGGCTGGTCGATTGAGGTGGCGATCCCCTTTCGCTCGCTGAACTTCGACCCCGACAGCGATCAGTGGGGGATCAACTTTCAACGAACCGTCCGACGCAAGAACGAAGACAGCATCTGGAATGGATGGTCACGCAACCAGGGCCTGCGACGCATGACCAACGCAGGCGTGCTCACCGGCATTCGCGATGTCACCCAGGGCCTTGGGCTCGACGTGAAGCCCTACGCGCTGGCCACTGGCGAGTCCTCGCCAGGCCGGGCAAAGAGCGGGTTTACCAATGCCGCTGATGCTGGCGTCGACGTGTTCTACAGTCCGACGCCAGGCTTGCGAAGCGTCCTCACCGTGAACACCGACTTTGCTCAGACCGAGGTCGATCAGCGACAGGTGAATCTGACCCGGTTCTCACTGTTCTTTCCCGAGAAGCGAGACTTCTTCCTCGACGGGGCGCCCTTCTTCGCGTTTGGCAGCCCGCTCAGCGGCGATCTCATCGTGAATCCGTTCTTCAGCCGACGCGTTGGACTCACCGCCAGCGGCACGCCGCAGACCATCAACTACGGCGGCAAGCTCACTGGACAAATGGGCCGTCAGGACGTCGGCTTTCTGCACGTGCGCACGGGCGAAGACAACGGGACGATCGGCGAAGAGTTCACCGTCGGGCGCGTGCGCAGGCGCATTCTCGCGCAGTCGTACGTCGGTGGCTTGTACACACGGCGCGATCCGCACGGCACC
>JBEBGB010001201.1:0-1291 GCA_040081675.1 Vicinamibacterales bacterium | reverse complement strand
CGTTTCCTGCTCAATCTGTGGCCCGAGCGGGCCGCCCCGACGCCGATCACCGTCGTCGTGAACTGGCTTGCGACGATTCAGAATTAGCCGTCGGCGCTCGGCGCTGTCGCGACTTGGCCCGTCGGAGTGCACCCGAGGGGACACCCAAGGTCGCAAGTTGGTCGTTCCTTGGCACCATGATGACTGCTGAACAAGATCCGCATCAGAGCAGCAGGACCGACACACTTTCTCTGATCCACACGGCGATGGACAGCACCGTCGCGTGGATCACGGTGCTGATGAAATTGGAACCACGACTCGAAGAAGTGGTGCTCGCGACCTCGTCGGCGGCCTGACGAGCAATCGTCGTCCGACCATCACTTTCCGCTTGACACGTTTCGAGCGAGAACCGCATCGCGATCCAGTGATCGCGCGAGGGTGGACACCTCCGAGCGTTCGCAGTCCGCGGGACGCACGATCGCGTGTCGCGCCACGCGCGATGGTGGAGTGCAATGCCATCGCGTCACTGGCGCCGCCCTCACACCACGAAAAGTGCGGCGTTACCATCGGGCATGACATCCATGCCAACTCTCGACGCTGTACCTGAACCAGCCTCTCGTACGGTGTTCGCGGCCCACGGATCGACCGAGCGTCTCGGCGAAGCGATCGCCGCACGCGCGGCACGGCTGCACGCGGCTACCTACGAACTGCTGGTCCTGCTTCGCGAGTTCGACGAACGCGCGGGCTGGAACTGCGGCTTCCTCTCGTGCGCACACTGGCTCCACTGGCGCACGGGCATCGACCTCGGCGCCTCCCGCGAGAAAGTGCGCGTGGCGAAGGCGCTGGCCTCGTTGCCGCTCACGAGTACCGCCATGCAACGCGGCACGATCTCGTACGCAAAGGTGCGCGCGATCACGCGGGTGGCAACGTCGCAGAACGAAGCGTCGCTCGTCGACCTGGCATTGTGCGGCACGGCGGCGCACGTCGAGCGGTTCGTGCGCGCCTGGCGTCGGATCGATCGGGTGGAGGCCGCCCGAGAGACGGATGCGCGGCACCTCCGGCGTGAGCTCTCCACCTTGGTGGATGACGATGGGATGGTCGTGATTCGTGGCCGGCTCACCCCCGAGATTGGCGCCGTGGTGCAGCGCGCGCTCGAAGCTGCGGCCGATCGGCTTTTCCGCGATGGGACTGGTGCACCGAGCGGCACCGCTATGGCCGAGGAGGTGACATTCGGACAGCGGCGCGCAGATGCGCTCGGCCTACTGGCCGAGACCGCGCTGAGCGGTGACCTCGATCGCGGCGCAGCCGGAGA
>JBEBGB010000362.1:0-5356 GCA_040081675.1 Vicinamibacterales bacterium | reverse complement strand
CGCCTGAACAACCCCCCGTAGACGGCCTTGCCGAGGATGTGTCCCTGCATCGCTTTCATGACGTTCGTGCGCGTCTCGAACGCGTCGGCGGTCGGCTGCACGTCGAGCTTCGTGTCGAGTGCATACACCTCGAACATGTAGTGATGCGGTGGACCATTGGCCGGAGCGCCCGGACCTCGGTACATCGGACCTGTGGCGCTGACCTGAAAGCTGCCGTCTGGGAGCTGCGAGCCCTTGGGCACGCCTTCGGGCAGCCCGGTAGAAGAGGCGGGAATGTTCCAGACGACCCAGTGGGCCTGGTCGTCGGTCGTCTTGTTGCGGACGACTTCCATGTCGTGCATGTTGAGCACGAAACTCTGCGTACCTGCCGGGACGTTGGTCCAGGTAATCGCCGGCGACAACCCTTCACCCGTAGCAACGCCAGGCGCTGCCTGCGTGATCCTGACGGGAATCTGGCCGCCGTCCGCGAACCCGGCCACCGTCATGGTCATGGGCGGTGAGGCCGGCGCGGGCGCGGCGCCGCGCTGCTGCGCCAGGAGCGGTGTCGTAAGCGCTGCCAGCAGACCGACCGCCGCGAGATAACCCAGTGCACGTTGCATGCTTGTCCTCCGTGAAAGCCAGCGTGGGCACCCCCGCGCTGCGCTCATTCTCACGGAGTATGCCTCCAGCTGCAAACGGAAGGCGAGCGACTCCCTGCCAATTTCGGTCTGCAGGCCTCTGAGGGCCGAGGGTAAGCTTCGAAGACATGCAACCTTCAGTGTCGACCACATCCCAGGGCCAGATTCACGATCGCGAGGCTCCTCCAGCCGTCGTCTTCGACAAGGTGTCGTTTGCGTTCGACGACCACGTCGTCTTGCGCGACGTGAGCTTCACGGTGCCTCGTGCCAGCATGCGCATCCTGCTCGGGGCAAGCGGAGCGGGTAAGTCGGTGCTGTTGAAGCTGATCCTGGGCTTGTTGCGGCCCGACAGCGGCACCATCCTCGTGAACGGCGAACGCGTGGACCAGATGCCTGAGCACGATCTCATGCGGCTGCGTGTCGACATCGGGATGCTCTTTCAAGAGAGCGCGCTGTTCGATTCGCTGACTGTCGCGGAGAACGTGGGATACCGGCTGTACGAGGAGTCAGACACACCACTGGAGGACGTGCGGCGCCGGGTCGAAGAAGTGCTTGGCTTCATCGGCCTGAGCGATCAGATCGACAAGATGCCGTCCGAGCTGTCAGGTGGTCAACGTCGACGCGTGGCCATTGCGCGCGCGATGGCGTCCAAGCCGCAACTGCTCCTGTTCGACGACCCGACCACGGGCCTCGACCCTATTACCGCCGCGACCGTGAACGACGAGGTCGTCAAGCTGCGCGACCTCGAACACGTGACGTCGATTCTGGTGACACATCAGATTCGTGACGCGCAGTACGTGTCGGCCCACGAAGCGACGCGCAGCGCATCCGGCGGTGTCGAGATTCGGGCCACTGATGATGTCGAACATGCGAGGTTTCTCGTGCTCCACGAGGGCCATATCTACTTCGAAGGCAGCATGAGCGAACTGCTCGCCTCGCCCGATCCGTACCTTCGCGAGTTCCTCTTCATGACACTTCCGCCGTGGTAGGAAGCACGAAAGCACTAACACGGAGAGCACGGAGTAACGAACAGAGGGCACAGGCTCTGGGCTTGGGCTTCAGGCTCGAAAGACGAAAAGCACTAAACCGGACTACACGGACAACGAACGGAGACGAACGGCGCTTTGGGAATGAACCGTGACCTCTGTGTGGAACTCCGTGGTCTCGGTGGTAGAGCTTTCCGTTGTCTATCGCGTCAGGATCGCGGCGAGCGACGCGATACCGTCCCACAGGTTCCCGAGCCGCAAGTTCTCGTCGTCCGAATGTTGGTTGTCGTCGTAGTTCGCGAGCGACACACCCACCGTTGGCACTGTGAATGCCTCGATGAACGGCGACGCAGGCACGCCACCACCCAGCGTGCGGATGCGCACGGGCTCTCCACCAGACTGACGCCGCAGTGCGTCGACGATGAAACGAACCTCGGCCGTCGTTTGATCGGTGCGCCAGGCACCGCTGGCTCCGCCCGCCCTGGATGTCACCTTGGCAATTCGCGGATGACTCGCAAGCATCGCCACATCAGGCTCCTTGTCGACGATGAAGTAGCCCTGGTTGCGGATGTGAGCGATGACGCGGTCCGCCATCTGGCGCGGTGAGTTTTCCTTCACGAGGCGCATGGCGATCTCGGCCGTCGCGCGCGCAGCAATCACTCCGCCGACTTCGCCGCCCTTCATGGTGTGTATGCTCAGCGCCGGAAGATTCAGTCCTTCTTGCAGTGACGCCGCGGCGCCGTCTGTCGAACCCACGCCGTACGCTTGTCGCATGGCTCCCGTATTGTCGGGAACGGCGCGCATCATCGCGACATCTGCCTCCGAGAACGTCGGCACATCGTCGTAGAACCCGGCAATCGCGACGCGGCCCGAGGGCTCGACCATCGACGCCAGCAGTTGAGACAATCGGACGTTCGCGTCCGGCAGCCAGTTGCCGTAATTCCCGCTGTGCATGGCGCTCTTCGCGGTGTACACCGTCACGTCGACGCTCGCCCCTCCCCGCGCGCCGTAGTACACGGTCGGCTTTCCGCTCGGATGCTGTGGGCCGTCGAGAATGACAAGCACGTCCGAGCGCAGACGGTCGCCGTGCGCCTTGATGATCGAATCGAGCGCGGGTCCGCTCCCCTCTTCCTCACCGTGCAAGATGACCTTGATGTTGTGCGTCGGCGTGCCGCCGAGCGCATCGAGCGCTGACACAAACGCCTGGATCGGACCTTTGTCGTCGCCGGCAGACCTGGCATAGAGCCGCCAGTTGTCGGGAAACTCGCGACGCGACGCGACGTCCGTAACGGGCTGACCGCCCTCTTCGAGGCTACCGGTCCGCAGCACAGGAGTGAACGGGTCGGGTTGCTTCCATCGACTGGCGTCGACCGGCTGCCCGTCGAAGTGGATGTAGAAGAGGATGGTCCTGGTCGCACCAGGCGCAGTGCGTTCGCCGAACACCATGGGAGTAGACGGCGATTCCCAGATCTCGGGCTTCATGCCTCGACGGTCGAGCATCTGACGGAGCTGCTCGGCATTCCGCTTGATGTTGGGCAGGTCGGTCCGAACGTTCGGAAGCGAGACCAGCGCGATGAACTCGCGCATGATCTCGGGTTGATGGTCACGCACGTACTGGCGGACGTTTGCGGTCTGCGCCTGAACAGATGCCGCGTACCCGACAGTGGCCAGCAGCGCCGTCAGAATGCGATTCACATGCATCAAGGCCTCGACTTCTCTATCCTTTGCCGTGCCATCGGACGCCGTCGCCTGTCGCGGCGCGCAGGCGGTCGGCCAGTTGCGCCGTATGGTGCTGAATGTGGCGGATGTTGACGATCTGATGTTCCAGCTTCGAGACGGAGTACCAGGAAAAGCCGCAGTCGGCACTCGACAGATCGAGGATGTCGACGGCCGCGTCAATCATGCCCTCGCACCAGGCACAGTACTCGAGCGCGTCCGCCTTCGAGTAGGGGCGTGGAATGAGCGGCAATCGGCTGTCCGGATCTGGTGGACCTGGAATGCCGTCAGGATGCTGCACGTCGCTTTGATGGCGCGTCCACGGGCGGAATGCTTCCTCGTTCGGCTGCGAATAGAGGTGGGCAAAGAACAGCGCGTGATACGCGACCTGCCAGAAGGCATTGGTCGGCACAGCGCTGTACCAGAGATCTTCGGGGCACTTCTCGATGGCTTCGCGCAACATCGCCAGAGAGGCCCGGTACTGACTCTTGAGGATGGCGGAGAGCGCGTCTCCACTCGCTGTCGGACGGTCCTTCATGGAGCCTCTACGGGTGCGCGGCCAGGGCTCTATCGCGTGGGCGCACGACAGGTGAAGTTCTCGGCGAGGTCGGTGCTGCCCGTGCCGCTGTACACCGCCACGTTCGGATACGCACACAAGGGCCGCGTGCGCGTCGCGGTGCCGTTCACGACGTGGGATGCAGGAATGGTCGAGGGTGCCTCGCCGCGTTCGACCCAGCGCTCGAGCGCACTGACCATGTCGAACGTGTCAGTTCCCGGACCGCCGGAACAATGCAGCATGCCGGGCACCATGAACAGCCGAACGAAGTCGGGTGTGGCGTTCGCAGCGGCTCGGTCCTGTTTGCGCCACGTCGACACGGCGCTCTCGTAGTAGTTGACGGTGTTCTGCGGCGAGATCGATGGGTCATTCCACCCGTGATAGAGCAGCAGCTTGCCTCCACGTTTGCGGAGCGCCGACAGATCAGGATCGAACGCGTTCATCGTCGAGGCGAGCTTCTTGTCAGCAAACGCGACGTCGCGGTCGAAGTCGAACGAGCGGAAGTCCCACTTGGGATCTTCGAACACCATGTACTTCAGGGTGTTGCTGGCCTGTTCCCAATGGCTGCCCGTCAACGGCCCCGCACCTGTTGAGTACGTCGCCCATCCGCCCGCGGCTTCGGCGCCGCGCATGTACGGCGGATACACAAGCTCGCCATGGCTGTTGTGCGGCCCGGTCCAGACTTGATTCACCGCAGCTGCCTGCTTCGGCGTCAGGCATTTCGCTGAATCCTGCCCAGCCTGGCACGTGAGCGCCTTTGCGTCGAACTTGCAGTGGCGCGGATCGTCGAGGACGCCGTCGGTCACACCATCCGCAGCGTCGCATGCCGCGTTGACCGCACCTTCGATGATCGGAAGTTTCGCGGCAGGCACGTAGCTTTCGGGATCCTTGTTCAGTGCCAGGACGACGGCGAGATGCCCGCCGGCCTGGAAGTGCGTCCAGTTCGCCGCAGGCGCGCCGGCGATGAGGCCGTCGTAGTCTTCGGGGAATCGCTGCGCCTCCATCAATCCCTGACGCCCACCGGTTGAGCATCCGACATAGTAGGAACGCTCCGCCGCCCGACCATACATGGCGCGCGTAATCGCCTTGCCGTGCTCGGTGGTGATGTGCAGTCCGCGATACCCAAAATCGGCCACGAGTTCAGGATGCCCCAGGGCCCACTGCGCGTCGCGCCCATTCGTGGTGGCGTGTCCAGTATCCGTGCTGGCAACCGCGTACCCGCGACGCAGCGCCGTCGCCATCGCGTCGTAACTAATCGCGCCAGCATTCGCACCATTGCCGACGCCCTGGAACTTGCCGTTCCAGTTGGCGAGCGGTAACCACACCTCGAAGCGAACGGCGGGCTTACTGGTCGCTGCGACGCGACAGAACGCCGGCAGGTTGGTCATCGCGCGTCCCGTTGGCGGCGCAAACGACGGACCGGCGACGATCGTTGCGGAGGTGATCGCGGTGTCAGGCAGCGCAAGTGCAGCGAGCTTCTC
>JBEBGB010000361.1:0-5367 GCA_040081675.1 Vicinamibacterales bacterium | reverse complement strand
CACGGTCGGCGTCACCGTGAGGCGAGCTTCGTAGTGGCGGGCCTTGCGTCGATCGGCAAGGTACGCCTCGATGCGCTGGTTCAACCGATCGCGCTCGTACGGGGCGCCAGTCTTGAGTTCCAGACGCGTCAGCAGCTGTGTCTGGGAAATCCCGGGGTCTCCCTCGACCGACACCGTCCCGACGCGGGCCCGCGCACCGGGCTCGAGCGAAAAGGTCAGCGTGGTGCGCTCCGGGGCGTGCTGAATCTGCGCTTTGACGGTGACGTGCGCATCGAGGTATCCCACGTCTCGGAGCATCTGCTCGACGTCGCGCGCCATCTCCGTCGAACGAGCGGCCCGAGGTGAGCTCCCGTACCGTTCAACAAGTCCGCGTCGCAGACGCCCGGTCTCGATGCCACTCACAGCGCCGGCAAACTCGAGGCTCTCCACCGGATGCAGCGGAATCAGCTCGTAGGTCAGGGCCACGCCAGAGGACGCTGCGTCCGCGAGGACGCGCACGTCCTCGAAGAGCGCAAGGCTGAACAGATGCGTGACCGACTCTCGTACTGCACGCATCGTCAGCGGGCGGCCAACAGTGGTTTCGATCAAGGCCGCCAGACGCGCTTCTGCGAGGGTGCGTCCCTCCGATCGAATTGTGATGGAGACGACGGGCTTCCCGAGATAGTCGCCCACATCGGCCCGCGCCTGCCCCGACGCGAGCACGAGCGATGCGGCAAGTGCACAGGCCACTCGCCACATCAGAAGGCATGCCTCACGCGTACTTCGATCGCGTAGGTCGAGTCCTCATTACGCGACACAATCCATGAGAGGCGATCGCTCTCGTCGTACTCGAGCAGCAGGATCTGATCGTTCATCGAGCTGGCGAGGCTCCGCGAGAAGGTCAAGTAGACGCGGTCCGAAATCCGCTTGCCGATCGTGACGCGCGCTGACGGATTCACCCGTCCTGTCGACTGGCTGTAGGGATCGATCAGCGACGGCGTCACCTGGAAGGTGTCCACGCCGAAGGTCTGCTCGACGACGCGGCCCACCTCCGATGCGACCGGATTGGCGAGCAGTTGCGTTGCACGTGTCGTGAGAATGTCGCGCTGTCGCTCGTTCGGATTCTGCAGCGCGCGCAGCTCAGCGTCGCCAGGCCCTCGCGTGCGACGCACATCGCTGAAGAGCAGTGCCAGCACGTCCGCGGCCGGCAGCGGCGGATCGGAGCTCAGCTCTGGCTGCAGTCTGTCCAGCGTCCCGACGGCCCGCACGATCACCTGGTAGGTCTGTCCAGGAATGCGAACGCGAGTCTCCGCCTCGACATCGAAAAACGGCTCGATGCGAGCCGGGTTCGTGAAGTCGATGTTGCCCCGTGTCACCAGATAACGACGGCCTTCGAAGGTCACCTCGCCGCGGTCCACTTCAGCCCGACCAAACAGCACCGGCCGGTCGTAGGTTCCGCGCAGCTGCAAGTCGGCACTTGCCACGAGACGGGCCAGGTTGTTCTCGACACGCAACGTCGAGGGCACCACGACCTCGAGGTCGAACCGCAGCGGGATGGGGCTTGCTGCCGGTGTCGGTGCGAGGTCGACCGCAGTCGGACGCCCCGATCCGAACTCGAGGATGCCGCCGCTCGGGTCGATACGCCTCGTCCAGGTCGCCTGCTTGACGCGGACGATTCCGCCGAGCGTCGCCGCCTGCAGGTTGCCTCGCAGGGACAGGTCCGCATCGACGGTGGACCTGATGCCTTCGGGATACCGCAGATGCATGTCCTCGCCGCGCACCGTGACGTTGAGGTCTCCCGGCTGGTATCCCTCCATGGCGACGCGACCGCCAAACTGCACGCGACCGCCACCCATGGTCGCGGTGATGTCGTCGAAGCGGATGCTGCGCGAGTCGAAGCGGACCGCGCCGTTGATCGATTCGAGCGAATTTGGCAGCGAGAAGTGCCGAAGACGACCGTCTGCGATCACCGCGCTGCCGCTGAACACGGGATCGTACATGGAACCATCGATAGCCGCGGTGAGCGTCGCACGCCCGGCGCCACGCACGTCACGCATGAAGCCTTGCAGAATACCGAGGTTGGCGTCGCCGACCGCGCGCAGGGCGACGCGCTCGTCGCCGAGTGACACCGAGCCACCGATCGACAACTGCGTCTGATCGCCCACCAGCTGAAAATCGTCGACGCGCACGACCTGTTTGTCGAGCGTCAGTCGAATCGGTCGCGGAATGCGAATGCCGTAATCGAAGAGGAACATTTCGAGCCGATCGACTGTGCCTTCGACCTTCAGCTGGCGCGGGTCCTTCAGTTCGCCGCCAATGCGAATGGTTCCGCTCGCGACAGCAGTCGTGGACGGCGAGAGCGTTGGCATGAACAAGCGCGCGTAGGGATCGAGCGGGCTGTCATGGAACCTGAAGGTCAGGTCGGCGTCGTTGCCAGGCTCGAGAGAAATCCGGCCGGTGCCAGTCAACGCCAACTTCTCGGACGAGGCTTCCACCTCACCATTGATCTCGGTTCCGCGCAGTGCGAGCGTTCCTGTGACGAGTCCGACGGGTTCCTGGGCCAGCGACAGGCTGTTCATGCGAAACCGTACGTCGTAGCGCGGATCGTCGAAGGTACTGCTGCCGGCCGCGGTGAACTCGATCAGCCCAGAGGGCTGCACTTTCGGAAACGCGAAGGCGGCGACACGCTCGGCCGGAATGCGCTGGCCACTCACGTTGAACGAGTAGGTTCCGTCCCACCCGACGTACGCGGCGCCCGTGACCGCGCCTGTGGCCTTGGCCATCGTCAGGCCGTCGAGCCGGACGCCCGTGCCGTCGAAGCGCAGCGAGGCGTTGGCTTTTTGAAACGGCTCGCCGTACGCAATGCCATCATCGATCGTCATGGCACCGAAACCGAGTGGCGTCTCATATCCGCCGGTCAGATGGAATTCGCCGCTCAACCGGCCGGAGACCGGCCAGTCGTCGAGCTCGAACGCGTGGCGCAGGCTGTCCAGATCGCGATTGTTCACGCGGACCCGTGCGTTGATTTCTTCGCCGTCATCGCGACGCGGATAGCCGAGAGAGTAGAGGCCTTCGGCTCTGATCTCGGACGGGCCCTTTCGAATCACTCCGTCGGTCACTGTCACGTAGCTGTTCTGGACCACGATCCGTGCGGAGCCGTCCCCCCAGAGGGTGTCCCACGCCCGGAGGTCTTCGCCCGTGAAGAGACCTTCGACGCGCGGCTCCCTGAAGGGTCCGGTCATGCCGCCATCGAATTCGCCTCGACCACCAAACGCCACGGCACTGGTCCTCGCGCCGAAGTCGGTCATGATGCCGGCCAGGACCTGATCGCTCTCCTGCCAGTCGCGGCTGGTGACGTGGAACCTGAAGTTCGAGGCATCTCCCCACTCGGTCGTGCCGTTGAAGGACACGTGGGTCGCCTCTGTGGCGAACTGACCGTTGGTGAAGTCCACGCGGTCGGGACCGTACGTGTAGGCGGCTCGCGCAGCAATTGGCAGATGCGTCGCCAGGGGTATCGGCAGAAACGGTCCCCATTCATGCCGCGAGTGCTCAGGGTCGGCGGCCCGCGCGGCCTCGAGCGATGCCGTCATCGGCACCACTCCCGGCGGTGCGTCGACGGTGAACTCGCCGTCGCCGCGATGTTCCCGGAAGCGACCCATCGGCCACTCGAGAAGATTGCGGCCGGTGGCGTGCCCCGCAAAGCGCAGCCCGGTGAAGCTGTAGAAATCGGTCAACTGCGCCACGTCGAGGTTCGAGTACGACACGTCGAATCGCCCGGTCGGCTTCGTGGGTGCGCTGAGCGGTGCGACGGCAAACGTGAACGCCGCGTCTCCGCCGGAGAATTGCGAACCGGCGTGCGTCACCTCGAAGAACTTTCGATTCCAATGGAGCGACCCGTAGAGGGACGGGAACCGATAGTCGTAAAGGCCTGCGACCTCAGAGCTGAAATCCCCGATCAGATCGTGACCACCTCGATAGAGATGAAAGGTTCCCGCGAAGTCGCCATCGCCACTGAGCGCCCAGGGCTCGTCCTTGAAGAAGATCTCGCGCATGCGCTGGAACTGCACGCGCGACTTGACCTGGTAGGTCATGTCGGGCCAGTTGTTGAAGTCGAGGTCGCCCGTTGCGTGGCTGACGGCGCCGTCGGTCGTCATGTCGATCCGATCGAGGTGGAGCTTTGATCCATCGATGACGAAGTGCGCGCCGAAGTCGGCCCACATCGGCACGTAGTTCTGAATCGACACGAGGCCGCCGTGGAACGTCGCGTCACCGTTGTAGCCGTGGCTGTTGGTGATGTTGATGTCGATATTCGGCGCGAGAATGCCCCAGCTCGCTTCATGGTCCTCGTACGCAAACTGTCCGCGGTACGCATGGAGCGACCGGAGCGTCGTCGTGAACCGTTGCGGTCCTGGCGGATCGGCGCTGTTCCTGCGGCGCAGGCTCACGAAGTTGTCGCGGTTCGGCCACTTCTCGACCAGCATCTGCCAATCGGTCATCTCCACCGCGGTGACGATGAACTCGGGCTTTCGAGCGAAGGCCTTGGTCCAGTCGAGCGCGATGGCCAGCCTCTTGGCGGTGAAGAACAGTCGATCGGTCGGGGCCAGCCCTTCGATCGAGAAGTCGGTCACTTCGAACCGACCTCGCGCGACGCGAATCGAGAGGCCGCCAATGTGGACAGGACGCCGGATCTGATCGGAGGCTTGTCGTTCGGCCAGGGTCCGCAGTGAGGGACCCAGATCGATGCGGAGCGACACGAACACGGCAATCGCAAGAATCACGACCATCGTCGACACGCCGATAGCGACGTAGCGAAGCAGTCGGCGGATGCGGGCCTTCAAGGCTCCTCGGGCGGCGTGATGATGGCGAGCACGGTGCCGGCGTCGACCGATTCACCTTCGCGAACGAGGATGTCGGTGAGCACTCCGGCCCTCGTCGCGCGGAGTTCGTTCTCCATCTTCATGGCTTCGATGACGACAACCGGCTGCCGATGTCCAACCTGCTCGCCAACCTTTGCGAGGACGCGAACAACCTTACCGGGCATGGGCGCGACAATTCTCTGTGGGCCAGTCGCACTCTGCCCTGTCTCGTCCTTCCGGCCCCAGCGGCGTCGTGAGTTGAGTCCGACCACGATCGAGGCGGGGCCGAGCCCCACGACCAACTGGCCGGTCACTGGATCCTGCGCGAGCGACACTTCGCGGCTCTCCACGATGCCCGTATCGGCTGTCGTCACCGACCCAGGTTCGACGAGCAACGAGAGCGTGTGCGAACCGACAGGTGCTGCGTCCACCAACCACTCGCGTTCGGCCACAGCAACACTGAACCGGCTCTCGCGGCGGTTGACCGTCACGGTCGTCGATCGTCCGTTCACCTCGACTTCGAACTGCATGT